>QZLA01000092.1 GCA_004796375.1 Desulfobacteraceae bacterium | reverse complement strand
TCGGTGGTGCTTTTTGCAAAGAACACCTTACCGACCTCAAACAGCTTGAGGGTGTCACTCTGGTTGGAGATATTCCGCCTGGCCGTCTCGAGCAACCCGGGGATCAAACTGGCCCGCAGGACCGACATATCTTCTGAAATGGGATTAAGGATTGTCTGCACCAATCGGCGGTCATCACCCTCCCCAAGCCCGATACGGTCACCGGATTCATGGGATATGAAGCTGTAATTCACGGCTTCGGTCATACCGAAACCGGTCAGGGCCTTTCTGAGCTGGGTCCGGAAAGTGATACCGGAATTCACCGGTTTTCCCTTGGCCGGTACTTCAGGAAAGGTGGTCAGGATATTGTTATATCCCCAGATTCTGGCCACCTCTTCAGACAGATCTTCGGGCCGCTGCACATCCACTCTGAATGACGGGGCAGTCACTTTCAACCGGCCTTCCATATCGGAGGTCTCCACCTTGAATTCCACTGACTCAAGGATATCGGCAATGGCATCCCGTGTCAGGTCGGTTCCAAGACGGATATTCAGCGCACGGATATCCAGGTCAATCTCAACCGGGTCATGCTTTTTGGGATACTCATCAATTAAACCGTCAATGATTGTCGCCCCGCAAGTCTCGGCAATCAGGGCCATGGTCCGGACCATGGCATTTACCGTACCTTCAGGATCGACCCCCCGTTCAAAACGATGTGAGGCATCTGTGGCAATACCGGTACGTTTGGCCGTTCTTCTGACAGATATGTGATTAAAATGGGCACTTTCGATCAGAACCCGCGTGGTGGTATCGGTGATTTCGGAATTCTCACCGCCCATGACACCGGCCAGCGCAACCGGACGCTCACCGTCGCAGATCATGAGCATCTCGGGCTCAAGCTTGTGCTCCTTACTGTCCAGGGTCACAAATGAAATGGGCGAACCGGCCTTCTTCACCTCAATCCTGCCCTGGGCAAGAAAATCATAGTCAAACGCGTGCAGGGGCTGTCCGGTTTCCAGCATGACAAAGTTGGTGATATCCACCACATTATTCACCGGCGTGAGCCCCACAGATTCCAGTTTCTGCTGCAGCCACATGGGAGATGGCCCGACCTTGACATCCACCAGCATACCAGCAGAATATCTCGGGCACAGATCCGGATCCAGGATGTCCACCCGCGCAAAATCGGTAATGGCTCGGGAACGGTCAATCCGCTCATCAGGCAGCTCATACACCGGCGGGGTGAGCGTGGCATTCACCTCGGCAAAGGCCGCTATCTCGCGGGCAACACCGATGGCACTGAGGCAATCCGGACGGTTCGGTGTCAGATCGATCTCGAACAGCCAGTCTGACATGTTCAAGGCCTTCCTGAGCGGTGTTCCCACCTCAAGGCTGCTGTCCAGATCCAGTATCCCTGCGGCATCCGCATCCAGCCGGAGTTCTGCACCACTGCAGAGCATGCCCCGGGACACTTCTCCGCGGATCTTGTTTTTCTTGATCTTGAACTCACCCGGCAGTTCCGCCCCGACCAGTGCACAGGCCACAGTCATGCCTTCACGGACATTGGGTGCACCGCAGACTATCTCGAGATCCTCACCCTGACCGGCATCGACCACACAGCAGGTCAGCTTGTCTGCATTGGGATGTTTTCGAGTGGATGTCACCCGGGCCACCACCACTTGGTCCAGATAATCGTACAGGCGCTCCACCGAATCCACTTCAAGCCCGGCCATGGTTAATTTATCCGCAATAACGGCCGGGTCGAGATCCACCTGGATATATTCATTTAACCAGCGTAAACTGACTTTCATTTTTAAAACTGCCCCAAGAAACGTAAATCATTATCAAAGAATTTTCGAAGATCATCAATGCCGAATTTCAGCATGGCCATCCGCTCGATACCCATACCAAAAGCAAAACCGGTGTATTTTTCGGTATCGTAACCCACGTTTTCAAATACAGCCGGGTGAACCATGCCAGAACCGAGCACCTCAAGCCATCCGGTTTTTGAGCAGATACGGCACCCTTCTCCACGGCACATGACACACTGGATATCCACCTCTGCAGAAGGTTCGGTAAAGGGAAAGAAGCTGGGCCGGAAACGCAGTGCGGTCTGGTCGTCAAAAAATTGATGGACGAACGTGGTCAGAATACCCTTCAGGTCACTGAAGGAAATATTTTCATCCACCATCAGGCCTTCAATCTGGTGAAACATGGGGGTATGGGTGACATCGGAATCGCACCGGAACACCTTCCCGGGAGAAACAATCCGTACCGGGGGATCCTGCTTTTCCATCACCCGGGGCTGAGACCCGGATGTGTGGGTACGCAGGACAATACTGTCGGATACATAGAAGGTATCCTGCATATCCCTGGCCGGGTGGTATTTGGGGATGTTCAGTGCTTCAAAATTGTAGTAATCGGTCTCCACCTCCGGCCCTTCGACAATATCAAATCCGAGCCTGAGAAAAATATCACAGATCTCCTCCATCACCTGGGTGATGGGATGGATGGCGCCCTGGTGAACCGGGCGGCCGGGAAGCGTGATATCAATACCGGCGGCACCATCCTGGCTCTCCAGTTCAATACGGCTCCTGGCCTGTTCAATGGCGGATTCAATGACCTGCTTGAGCACATTGGCCGCCTTCCCTGCAACAGGGCGTTCCTCAACCGGAAGGGCTGGGATCTCCCTGAGCAGACCGGTCAATACCCCTTTTCTACCCAGGTACTTTGTGGAAAGAAGATCCAGACTATCAAGGGTTTCGGCTGATCCGATCCCCTCCTGGGCCTCTTTTTCTATCTGTGCAATACGATCTTGCAAAATACCACCTCTATCCGGCCCCACCTGGTTCAAATGGGGCCGTGAAACAAGTTGTTTCGACCCATCAAGTGATTTCGGCCTGTCGTGAACCTGTTTTCAATCGGTTGCGTGTCTGACCCGTTGAAAACGAATTCCCGATACGCCGTTATGAATGATCGAAGAGTTTAGTTTAACTGGGCTGATGCGGTTGAAGCGATCTGAGAAAATCCGGCCGGATCTGTAATGGCAAGATCGGCGAGAACTTTACGGTCCAGTTCAACGTTGGCCAGTTTCAGGCCGTTGATGAATCTGGAGTAGGACAGATCATTCATTCTTGCGGCAGCATTGATACGGGCGATCCAGAGTTTTCTGAAATCTCTTTTCCGGGCACGTCTGTCTCTGTAGGCATACATCAACGCCTTGTCAACCGAATCGGCCGCTGTACGATACAGTTTACTTCTGCCGCCCCTGAACCCTTTGGCCAGTTTCAATACCTTATTTCTGCGTCTGCGCGCTTTAAAACCTCTTTTTACTCTCATTGCTTTACTCCTTAATTAAGATATTCTCCCGGCCTATCCATTAGGCAGAAGGCGTCTGACTTCTTTCATGTTGGACTCGTCAATCATCTGGTCCTGTCTGAAGGATCTTTTTCTCTTGGTGGTTTTTTTGGTCAGGATGTGACTGGCGTGAGATTTCCTGAACTTGAATTTTCCGGATCCTGTCTTCTTAAATCGTTTTGCTGCCCCTCTATTGGTCTTAATCTTAGGCATCTTTAATCCCTCTTTCTACATATAATTTACAAAAAGACATGGCGGCACATCTGCAATACTGCAGGGCCACCATACATTTAATATGGTTTTTTGCCAAACCTGCTAATTGTCTGAATTCAGCAAATAGGTGCTGTAGTACTACTTGGGTCCGAGCAGCATGGTAATCACACGCCCCTCAAATTTGGGCAACTGCTCCACCTGGGCAAACTCCTCGGTCATGGAGACAATCTTTTCAAGGACCTGGCTGGCCTGCTCCCTTAAAACAACCTCCCTGCCACGAAAAACCAGTGTAATCTTGACCTTGTCATTTTTACTGATGAATTTTTCAATATGCCTGACTTTGGTTTCAAGATCATGGTCATCGGTTTTCGGCCGGACCTTTATCTCTTTGATCTGAGTACTTTTCTGCTTACGTTTGGTCTCCTGCTTTTTCTTGGTCAGCTCGTACTTGTATTTACCGTAATCCATTATCTTGCAGACAGGGGGATTTGCCCCGGGAGATACTTCTACAAGGTCAAGATCCAGGGATCGTGCTTCCCTGAGAGCTTCCTCGATTGCCATGATTCCTATCTGCTCGCCATCCGCACCGATCACCCGAACATGATCAGCCCTGATGTCTTTATTAACGCTTACCTGGTCCTGTTTCACTCGCTTAGATATTGTAGCACCTCCTGGTTTTATCCGCTTCCCTTGCAATTCACAGCAAACATAACCTGTAACTATACTTAGACTTTCATTAAAATGCAAGTTTTATTTACTTTTTCTTCCCTGATCAAGGGTGTATCGCTCTAAATAGCTGTCCCGCCAATATAAATTTTCTTCTTTATTAAAAAAATTGTAAAAAAGATCAAGACTTTTTTGCCTCAAAACCCCTGAAATTATTTCAATCCCACTGTTTTTATACAACGGCGCAAGCCTGGAAAGGTCGATATTTGTCCCACCGCCCATGGGATCCTCAAATGCATAAACCACCTTTTTGATTCCGGCAAGAATAATGGCTGAATAGCACATGAGGCACGGCTCCATGGTGGTGTAAACCACAGCCCTGTCCGGCTCAAACCCTTCCGTACTCAGTTCAAGGTGCTTCAATGCCCGTATTTCCGCATGATCCACCTCGCTGAAAAAACCGGATTCAAGGGCTGTACCTGCCCTGGCTCCGGATGCGACTACCTTTCCCTCCTGAACAATCACACACCCGACCGGAAACTCCCCTTTCTCATACGCCGCCCGCGCCTGCTCAAGGGCCAGCTCCATATATTGCTCATATTCCATGTTTCTGATACAATATCCTTTTTGCTTTAACCTTGACGCTGGGCATCAAGATGAGTTAGATGGGACATAGTTTAATGCAAAAACCGGATTATTCAACTTAAAATTATTTTTATGCGCTGCCCCACCACCAACACCACCTGGTCAGAAGACGACATTGCACCCGATTCAGGAACCCAATCATCTGTTTCGGCCTCCATACGTGAGAACTTTCAGGAGCGGGAGAAAAACTTCATCCCCAGGTATGGTGCATTGAGCATCAACAGCACTCGGAGATATAAGGAAAATGACACCTGCCCCATCCGCACCCCCTTTCAACTGGACCGCGACCGGATTGTCTACTCCAACTCTTTCAGGCGGCTGAAACACAAAACCCAGGTTTTTCTCTCCCCTTTAGGAGATCACTACCGTACCCGGCTGACACATACCCTTGAGGTGGCCCAGATTGCCAGGAGTATTGCCCGGGCCATGCGGCTCAATGAGGATCTGGCCGAAGCGGTCGCCCTGGGCCATGACTTGGGCCACACCCCCTTTGGCCACGGCGGGGAAACCGCCCTGATCGAAGTGTATTCCGGACATTTTTCACACTCCGACCAGAGCCTTCGGGTGGTCGACCGCCTGGAAAACAAAGGCCGGGGCCTCAACTTGACCCGTGAAGTCCGCGACGGAATCCTCAAACACTCCAAAGGATTTGGAAACATCATCCCTGCAACCCCGGGTGAAACCGCATCCACCATTGAAGGGCGGATTGTAAGGATTGCTGACATCATGGCCTATCTCAACCACGACCTGGATGATGCGCTGAGAAGCCGTGTGATCTCAAAAGATGATGTTCCAAAGATCTGCACCCGTTATCTGGGGCGGACCCATTCGGAACGGGCAGGGACCATGATTGAACAACTGGTCTATAACAGCCGTGTGGAGGCGGATGAATTCATCCTGGATATGGGCGGGGCAACGACCCAGGCCATGACAGTCCTCAGAAAGTTCCTGTATGACAATGTGTACCGGTCCAGGGCGGTGCATGATGAATTCGTCAAGGCAAAAAAGATCATTGTCGGCCTGTTTGAGTACTTTATGAAACATCCGGACGCACTACAAAAGGAGTTGGAAAAGATGGAGATGGCACCCTGGGACCCCGCGCAGAACCCCATTGACCGATCGGTGTGCGATGCCGTGGCCAGCATGACCGACCGATACGCCATGGAACTTTACAAAAAGCTGTTTTTTCCCAAACCGCTGGTGTAGAATTCATCGCACCATAGCCAAACCTTAATATATAAAGACCGTTGTGAAAATAAAATTCAGAAAGCAGATCACCCAGCTCTACCGGAAAATGGATGACACCTGGAAAAATGTCGCAGATCAATACGGGTTCGTCTGTAACGGATGCGAGGACAATTGCTGCCAGACCCTGTTCTTCCACCACACCCACATTGAACGGGATTACCTGGTTGAGGGCTTTAATGCCCTTGAAAAAAGCGTGAAACTCGAGGTGCTTCACAAGGCTGAAGCCTATTGCGACAAACTGCTGCTGTTCAGCTCCCCGGACAAACCCTTCCGGATGATGTGTCCGTTGAACCTGGAGGGACGGTGCCTGATTTACGACCACCGCCCCATGATATGCCGGCTTCACGGCCTGCCCCATGAGCTTTCGGACACCAACGGCGACCGTGAACATCAACCCGGGTGCCGGGCCGGTCATGCCCGCTTCAATACCAAGGGCTACATCCCCTTTAACCGTACAAAGATCTATACCCAGATGGCTTCCCTGGAGGCCGCCTACACCCGGACCATCCGCAGACAGGGGCAGCGGATCAAGCTCACCATTGCACAGATGCTGACCCAGGACACTTAACCGCCCCCCGATACTTGATCCATCCATACCAGCATCTGACGGTATGTATCTGTCCGGTTGGTTTCATTGTAATTCTCATGAAAGTTCTCCGGGTGAAACACGCGGCGGACCACGGCCGGGTCGATACGCCGCAGCAACCTGCGGGTCACATCTGAATCCGCCACATGATCCTGGCCGGACACAAACACGAGTAAAGGCCGGGACCATTGATGGATTGAGGATGTGACGTGATCCTGGGCCCTGAACAGCTCCGCCCCGAAACGCATGGATGCCTTGCGTGCCCGAACCCCGTCCAGGGCATCCTGTCGATGCCTGGCCGTTATGATGGAATCATGGGTCAGCAGATGGGTAAAATCCGGGTTGGGTATGGTCAGCCCCGGCCATATCCGGCTGAGAAGTTTCACCATGGGAATTCCGAAAGGGCCTGCCTTGATGGCATTGGCGTAATAGGGTGCCGAAAAGATAAATCCGTTAATCCCCTCCACCTCTTTTCCAAAATCCAGTCCGAGATGGGTGCCGATCAACCCACCCACGGAGTGCCCCATATAAAACAGGGGAAGCCTTGGAAAACGCTCTCTGATCCAGGAATAGAACGCCAGGGTATCTAATACCAGGTCCTCAAACCGGTGAATATGCACCTTTGGCCGCTTGTGCCCCCGCAGATCATAGGCAGCGGTCAGAATCCCCATACGCTTAAAATACTGTGCCGGTGTGACAAAATCACCGGCATGGGCCATGCCACCGTGCACCCCCATCAGGATCATTCTCGGTGATTCAGGCTCCCACAGGTGGACATCCAGTTTCTTACCGTCACGGGCTGTCAATACATCCATTCGGGTCTCGCCATACTGCATCAGTCTTCTCCGGCTGTGAGGTTATCCTTGTTCCAGCAAACCGCTGGCGCACCTGGTACTGTATGAAAGCACGGTCAAATAGGCAAGCAAAGAATCACGAACTGCGGACAAACCAGCCTACGGGCCGCCTGGGGGTGACCGGATCGGGATAGTCCTGAACATACCCCAACCGGAGCATAAACTGGGGGTTCATACCAGCGTGGTGATGTTTCCGGACCTTTTCCCGGCCATTCATTTCTTCCAGGGTCTGGGTCATGGGATGAATACCGATCCCAAGCTCCCGGGCGACCAGGGCCACGCGTTGAAAACGCCTGCCCGCTTCGATCAGATCAGCCACGGATTCACCTTCACTGGTGATCACCAGCCACCCACCGCCCTCTTTGGCCTGGGCAGCGGTTTTTTCAATCCCTTTTTGCCGGAAGGTCTCCCCCTTGGCATCCATGGGGGACATGACATGCTTGACATACCAGCCTGAAAGACCGCTGATCTCCATACCGGCAACCGTCAGGCCGTCCCGGTATTTTTCAATGGCAGATTCCCTCAGCCTGAGCCATAATGACATCTCCTCCTGTGCCCGGTCGTTTTCAGACTGTATTCTGAAATTCTCCACGGCCTGCTCCTGAAAAATCCGTGTATGGGGGCTTGACCGCGGAAAATAGTATAATGATCCGGCCTGTTTTTCAAAACAGACCAGATCCGGCGACTTGAGCTCCCTGCTGAGCAGATGACTTTTGACGGTTCGCCGCATGCCCATGCGCACTTTCTTTTGCCTGAGGTCACGCCTTTGGGTGAATGTCTGCCGGCCGGTTCCCATGGATTCAAGGCAGACCCTGACCACGTCCCGGTCAAACCGTGTTCGGGCGATAACCGACACATGGGCACGATACCCGTACACCTCCGCAGCCGTAACCAGGTTTTCAAGAAATGCGCCCAGGGACAATAATACCTCCCGGTTGTCCGGGTCCACCACGGGCAGCCACCGATCCGAATCCGACTCAATGACCCACTGGGCCTCACTTTCCAGGCGGACCCCCCAAGGCTGGCTGTTGTGTCCCGAGGGCGCCAGTGATGCATAGTAGAGGATCTGCCGGCCCTCGTGGTTCAACCCCTTGACCGGTGTTGAATCATCCGAACCCATGGTCATCTGCCTTGGATTCCTGCTGCAGGACTGCAGGATAATTCCGCTGCCAACGGCGGCTGCACCGGCAGCCAGGCCCTTTTGAATAAACATTCTTCGATTCATTTTTTCTCCTTCCATACCGTATACCTCCCATGGGTAATCTGTAATTTTAATTTGTCACTAAATGGTGACTTTTTGTGAAAAATTTTTTTACCCCCTCGTCATGGCCTCGATCATTTTGGCCATGGCCTGCTCGATACGCTGCCATCCGCTATCAGAGGACAGGTCCAGCCCGCCGTAAAGAGCAATGCTTCTGGACCGGAGCACCAGGTAACTGATGGCCGCCCCCATGAGCATCACAATGGCCTGAAGATCATCAGCCGATAGGATTTGCGAGTCCGGAACCTCATTTTTTTTTTCAAGGGGTCCTGCCAGAAACATGTTGAAAAATTCAACCATACTGCTCTCCCTGACCGCTTCAAGCTCCTCGGTCAGTTCATTGCGCTCGGACATCTCCCATACCATGATCTCACAGGTGACAGGCCGCTGCCGAAGCGCCCGGATAAAATTTTTGCCCATGGCGGACAACCTCTCAGACAGTGAACTCTCAGCAAATGCCCTGAGGTCTCCACCGGCCAGTTCAAGGGCTGAGGGCCAGAAATCCCCCTCCCGGCCATAGGCGGCAATCAAGCCGGAGAGCCCGCCGAAATAGCGGTAGATCAGCACCTTGTCCACCCCGGCTTCACGGGCCACCGCATTGACACCGATCCCCTTGAACCCCTTTTTGGCAAGAAGACTTCCCACAGAGGCAATAAGCCGTTTTCTTGTCAGGTGCTTATCCCTGATTTTCAATACCATCCTCCTGGTCAATGGGTATATTTTGGTCCCGGGATATATGTATTCCCGGATATATATTTTTTTCCCGTGCTGAGCTATCCAAAGCCGGGTGCGTAAAAACACAATATCACCGACTGGTGACAAAAATCAAGAAATATATTTAACCTATCAAAAGATCCAGTTATTCAAGAATATGGAAGCGCTTAGCTGTGGGGGCCCAGAATTCCCTCAGGCATGTCGGGCACTGTCTGGCCGCCCAACAGATACCCACCGTCAATACACAGGGTACTCCCGGTCATATACGGCGCGCCCCTGACCATGAACAGCACGGCCTTGGCGGCATCCTCGACTGTCCCGGTCCGCTTGAGCAGGGTGTGATCGATCAGGGCCTGCTTCTCTTTATCGGACAGGGCCTCTTTCCACCCCCGGGTACCCTGGGCGTGCCGGGTCTCAAAAATCCCCAGCATCAGTTCATTGACACGGATGTGAGGTGCACCCATCCTCGCCCAGGTGCGAGTCAGGCTCGAGACACCGGCACAGGCCGCGGCATACCCGTCATTGAACACCACAGCCGCCGGTCCGGACCGGCCCACCGCAGCAGCAATGGATGAGATATTAATTACTGAGGCATCCCGGGACTTCCTGAGCAGCGGCAGCATATGGTGAAATACCCAGCGCTTGGCCCTGAGCGTGGTTTCCATTTCAAGGTCCCACTGCTCCTGTGTATATTCCCCGTGCACCGCAGGCCATCCGCCGCGCTCGATATTATTGACCAGGATATCCAGGCGGCCGAAATCCCTTTCAATATCCCTGGCCAGGGCCTTGACCTGCTCGATATCCCTCAGGTCGGCGGTGTAGATCTCATGTCGGGCGCCGGAGGCCTTGAAGTCCTCCTCCATGGACTGGAAACTGTCGGTCCAGTCATGACGGGTCAGGGCAAGCGATGCATTTTCAGCCGCCAGGGCCAGGCCGATCCCCTTTCCAATCCCCTTGACCGCCCCCAGAACCAGGGCCACTTTGGATGACAGTGTCATATCACGCCATCTCCGTGTAATCCATCTCCCGGCCGAACAGGACATGCCTCACCCAGATCAGCCCGAAGCTCAGAAGTGATGCATCATCGGCCCTGATCCGGTCAAGAATATCAGCCGGCACATCAAGATCTTCCAGGAGTTGGTTTTCGAAAATCTCTGCCCGGAAGGTATCCAGGTCGTAAAGGGCCAGGTAAAATTTGTCGGCCAGGGCCCCCTCCAGGCGGCCTGGGCGCACTGAATTTTTCAGGCTGATAATCTCCATGAGCCGATCATTGACCCGGTTATAGGCGTCCACCTCCTGACCCTCAAGCCAGGATCCCACGGTTTGCCCACCCTGGTCAGAAAACCCTTTGCAATGATCCTCTTCAATCAGGGCGAAATATTCAGTCAGCTCTCCGGTTTCCCTGGACCGTGCCACCGCCCGTGCCAGCGGGTACATGCGGCAGGATGCCGGCCTGTTTTCATAGACGGTGCAGCCCTCGGACGAGACAAATGGGCACGCATACCCCTGATCGGGGTTGGGCTTGAAGGTGACCACCGGAAGCCCGGATTCGGGCCCGGTGTGCAGGGCGGTATAGGTTTTTAAAAACTCGGCCGAGCGCAACCCGAGGTGCTGCTTGAGCCGCATGATGTCATAGGGGGTAAGAAACTGGTTCAGATCACGGCAGCACTCGTTAAAGCATTCATTATCCGGGCCGCATCGAAACGGCAGGATATCATCCCGGCCGACAGGTATCATTTCATCAGACATGGGGGTTTCCTTTTTTTTATCAAACCATGCAAAACAACTTTTGGAATTTATCAGGGATTGAAATGAATATCCAGTTTCTTTTTAGAAATGGGCATGGCTATATATTGTGAATATAAGCGTTGTAATTATCTATATATTGTTGTCGACCCCCGGTTTTTATAACCCTACCATTTATATCGGGAAATTAGCGTTTTGTGTGCCGAAAATTCTTGACAAAAACATACGTCTGGTGCTATTTGCTTACAATTATGCCAGACTTGGATCACTGCGTTTTCTACCACATAGTGAGACAAGATGAGCGAGGATTTACGGGCCGGATTGGTATCACGGTCCATTTGTTGATAACGAAGTGTGGCACAACGTGTGTTTGTGCAAATGATTAACTCATATTATGGAGGTATTTTAAATGCCATCTTTTGTAATTGCAGAAAAATGTGACGGCTGCAAAGGTGGGGACAAAACAGCATGTATGTACATCTGCCCCAATGACCTGATGGTTCTTGATCCCAACGAAATGAAAGCATACAACCAGGAAC
>QZLA01000152.1 GCA_004796375.1 Desulfobacteraceae bacterium | reverse complement strand
GTCAGCTGGGCTTTCAGAGCGACCTGGCCCATGGAGAGCATGTAAAAGGTATCAATATTATCATTGACCCGATAAAGTTCCTTGTTGGTGCTGAATATGCTCAGGTGTGCCTCTTTGGCTATGATTTCAAGCAGGTGCTCGGGCATATCCTTTAGAATGTTAATCCGTTTGAGATCTTCAGTTTTAACCATATCACCATTCCTGTTAAGTGATGAAATAAACGATAATTATAAAGGATATGGCGACAGCTGCGCCAATCCCGATGGGCAATGTTCCCTGGGCAATATCGTTATAGAGCCGGGCTTTCTTGATTTCCAGGCGCTTGTCACGGTGGCCCTGCAGCAGCCACACATTCACCGTCACAAACAGGGCCAGTTTGGCAACGGTATCCTTAAAAAAGGATGCTGTCGCCTTGACGCTTCTAATCAGGATGGCCTCGCTGACCCGGTTCAGGGTATTCAACCCGAGATCGGCACCCCGGTAAGCCAGTCGGCCCAGTTTACGGTAGGTCCAGTCGGCATCCAGGTTCTTTGACCGGATTTCAGGAATGTAAAGCCCGGACAGTATAAGCAGGGTAAAGGCAAACGCACCGAACAGCAGCAGTTGGAGCTGGCCGACCACATGGGCACCGGTGTAGGGGACATAATGGACAGGGAAAGGCAGCATGTCGTACAGCGGCTGATAGAAAATACCCAGGCCCACACAGAACGCCGCAGCAATACCCATGGCCAGGAGCATGTTCAAGGGGGGTTCCTTGGCCCGGATACCGGAGTCGTGCCCGAAAAAGGTAAAGAACGGCACCTTGATACCGGCATGGTCAACCACACCGGTGGAGGCGAACTGCAGTACCAGCCAGATGATGAATATCTTTTCTTCAAAGGATGCGGATATGATCATCGATTTACTGACAAACCCTGAAAACAGCGGGAACGCAGATATGGATGCCGCCCCGATCATGCAGAACAGGCAGGTCAGCGGCATGGTCTTGTAAAGCCCTCCGATTTCAGTACACTTGATTTTACCGGTCATCTGCAGCACAGATCCGGCAGCCATGAACAGCAGTGCCTTGTAAAGAATGTGGCAGAAGGCGTGGGCAGTGGCGCCGTTCAGGGCCAGGTCGGTTCCGATCCCGATGCCCACCAGCATGAATCCCACCTGGTTCATCAGGCTGTAGGACAACACCCGCCGGATATCGTTTTCAAGTACGGCGTAAAAAATCGGCAGGGAGACCATGAGTCCGCCGATGACAATCAGGATATCCGCACCGGGAAAGGTTCGGATCAGCAGGTAAACGGCACTTTTAGTGGTAAATGCACTCAAGAACACGGTGCTTGTCGGTGTCCCCATGGGATAGGCATCCGGAAGCCAGGCATGCAGGGGAATGGCCGCAGCATTCAGGGCCACGCCGATAAAAATCAGCCAGGACTCGATCCCGTCAAGCCCGATATAATCAAATGCAGTGGTGCCGTTCTTCTGGATATAGAGCACAATACCGGCCAGGAGGAACAGCCCGCCGACCAGGTGAACCAGGACGTACCGGAACCCGGCTTCCCTGGATTCACGGGTCCGGGAGGCAATAATCAGAAAGGTCGAGCTGACCGCCATGATTTCCCAGAAAATGTACAGGCTCAAAAAATCTCCTGCCAGGACCACACCCAGGGTGGCACCTGCATAGACGATTCCGGACACATGCTGGAGATCATCTTCAACCTGCAGGGCAAACATGACGCCCAAAAAGGCCATAATGGTGAAGATATACCCGAAAATCAGGGAGAGCTTGTCAATTCGTCCCATGATCACATCATATCCCCAGAACTGTATGGTCCAGATCTCCTGCCCCAGAGGCAGGTTCATCAGCGTAACAAAGGCCACAACCGGCAGCAGCAGCATATATGCCTGTTTGGCGCGGCCTCTCAGGAACGGTATCAATATGGCGCCCAAAATGAACAGCAGCGCCGGGGGCAGCATATTATTGATCATAATAATCCTCTTTGCGCATCACCAGTTTTCTTAACAGCTTGGCAACAAAAATCAGGAACACGTAGGAAATAAATCCGTACACCGCGTAGAATCCGAAAGAATGTTCAATATCCCAGCCATGGTGTTTGTCATAGGGCAGGAATTCGGCCAGCAGAACCAGGACCAGGGCGACATAGAACCCTAACCTGAGCCGTTTTACATTTTTGGGATTGTCAAAAATCGTGAGTTCTTTTTTCATCATCATCCCTTTGGTTAATGGCCCCCAGAATGGCCCATAAAATGGGTAACAAAGATGTAAAGAAAATACACCGCAGCAATTGAAAAAATGATATAAAAAGCCGGTCTGAAACCGGGAACTGCTTTATGATCCAGCACTTCCCATTCCTCTTGGCCTATTCTAACCTTATCGCTCATCCGATCTCCTTAACCGTTAGAGAGTGTTTATATTCCAAGCCCCACTTTGATCAGGTCGACAAAAACGTCGGGCCAGAAAAACAGAACAATGGAAATTATGGCGGTGATCACCAGTGGAACCACGCAGCAGAATGATGCCTCTTCCATTTTAACCGGCTCCCCCTCCTGGGTGTCCGGGGGGGTACCGAAAAATCCCTTGTACACGATGGGAAGAAAGTAAAAGGCATTGAGAAAGGAGCTGAGCAGCAGGACCAACATCAATATCTGATGCCCGGTCTCAAGGGTTCCCAGAATCAGATACCATTTGCTGAAAAATCCCCCTGAAGGCGGCAGCCCGATCACGCCAAGGGCACCGATGAACAATGCCGTATAGGTGATGGGCATCTTCTTGCCCAGGCCGTCCATCTGGGAAATATACTTTTTACCGGTGGCCACATAAATGGCGCCGGCACAGAAAAACAGGGTGATTTTACCAAAGGCGTGCATTCCGATATGCACGATCCCGCCCAGAAGACCCTTGGGGGTCAGAAGGGCAACGCCAAAAACGATGTATGAAAGCTGGCTGATGGTTGAAAAGGCCAGCCTGCGCTTGAGTTCGTCCTGGGACAGTGCAATGCATGACCCGACCAGGATGGTAACGGCGGCAATCGAGGCGATCACGATCCCAAGGTTGAACGATGCCAAAAGCTCAACCCCGAAAATGCCGGTGATGACCCTGACAATACTGAATACCCCGACCTTGACCACAGCCACGGCATGGAGAAGTGCAGAAACCGGTGTCGGGGCAACCATAGCTGCGGGAAGCCAGGAGTGAAAGGGCATGATCCCGGCCTTGGCAAACCCGAACACAAACATCAGGAGCAATACCGTGGCTGCCGGTTTTGAAAGTTGACCGGCAAAGATACCTGCCGTGGAAAACTCCAGGGTTCCGGTGACATGGTAGCAGTACAGCATGGCCGGCAGTACCAGGCCGATGGATGTTCCCAGGATAAAGGACAGGTACCGGCGGCCGGAAACCCTGGACTTGGCATCCTGATGATGGGTGACCAAAGGATAGGTCGCCAGGGACAGAATTTCATAAAACACATACAGCGTGAGCAGGTTGGACGAAAATGCCGCGCCGATGGTTGCTGAAATAGCCAGTGCAAAGAACGACACAAATCGAGTCTGGCCGTGTTCATCAAGTCCCCGCATATACCCTATGGAATACATGGAGGTGATGATGTACAGAAAAGACGCCACCAGGGCAAACAGCATGCCGATTCCGTCTACCCTGAATGCCAGGGCAGCACCCGGTGCGATCTCAAAGAGTGAGAAAACGATCTGTTTTCCCTGGAGTACCGCAGGAAGCATGGACAGTACCAGGATAAACTTGATCGTGCCTGCACAGAACGTCCACCCTTCTCTCACATTGGGTTGTTTCGATGCAGACACCAGGATAGGTATGACACAAAGGGAAACCAGGACAGCCAGAAGCGGTTTGATTGAGATGATCTGTTCCATTAAACTGCTAACCTTTTCTCCTTGAATTAAATTTGACTACTGCAACATCGGTAAAATGATGGTGTTCACAATGGTGCCGGAGTAGAGTCCCACAATGATCAGGGACAGGCTGACCAGCCCTAAGGGAACCAGCATGGACACCGGCGCCTCAACCATGACGGCTGGCTCATGGTGTGCATGAGCGTGATCATCACCGTCTGACGGCTCAGGAAAGAAACCGATCTCGAAAATCCTGAAAAACAGGATGGCGCATATCAGTGAACTGATAATCAGTGCTGCCGCAAAATGATACGCCCCTGCCTCAAATGCACCCAGTACCAGGTACCACTTGGAGAAAAACCCGCAGGTGGGCGGAACGCCGATAATGCTGAAAGCGGCCAGCACAAACCCGCCCATGGTCCACGGCATCCTGCCGAACAGTCCTTTGAGATTATCAAACCCGACATGGCCGCACACATAAATCATGTTGCCGACAGCCAGGAACAGGGCAAATGTCATGACCGCATCATTGAGAATGTGCAGGATGGTACCGGTCATGCCCGTGGTGTTGCCCAGCCAGGCCCCCCCGACCATGTAGCCGATCTCGGATACAATAATATAGGCCAGCATCTTCTTGAGATCCTTCTGGGCCAGGGCCATGAGCCCTCCGGCCAGGATGGCGATGGTGGCCAGCCACACCACGGCAGCGGACAGGTCCAGGGTGCTGAAAATGTAATCAAAGCCGAACACGGTGATCATGAGTCTGACCATTACGTATACCATCACCTTGGTCATCAAAGGTGCCACCACCCTGGCAACTGCCGTAGGCGCGTATGAATAGGCATTGGGCAGCCAGACATGTAAAGGAAACAGGGCCATCTTGATCCATACCCCGATCATGCACAGAATAAATGCCACCAGAACCGTGTTTGAATCATGCATGGTGGATATGATGGTGGCGACATCCATCATGTTCAGGGACCCGGTTTTGATATACAGATATCCAACCCCCAGCAGATAAAAACTGGCACCGATGACACCGATGAACACATAGTTCAAGCTGGCCAAAGGTCCCCTGTCTTTATCACCGAGCCCGATCTGTGCATAACTGGTCAAAGATGTAATCTCAAGCAGCACATACAGGTTGAACAGGTCGCCCGTGGCAGTGACGCCCAGAAGACCGACAACAAACAGAAGGTAGATGGTGATAAAGGAACCGGAACGGTCCGGGGTTTCCACAAGTATGGTTTTGTAGCTGGCCACCAGGTTGATCAGGGCAATTAAAGTGATGAGCAGCAGGACCATGGCGTTGAGGGTATCAATACGGTATTCGATGCCCATGGGCGGTGCCCAGCCGGCATGACGGTAGTGAATCACCCCGGCACTCAGGACTGCCATCAGGATCTTATAGGCTGAAAACGACGAGATCAGCATTCCCAGTACGGCGATGGGATAGCACAACCGTTCTTCAATCCAGACGAAGATTCCGGTGAACAGCGCGGCCAAAAGCGGTGCAACGATCAGTAGTGCAGGATAAGTATTCATAATTATTCTTCCGTTAGACGCATTCGGATTTCATCTTCTTCAAGGGTCTGGTACCGCTGATAGACCCGGACTGCCAGGGCCATGGCAACACCAAAGGTGGCCACGGACACAACAATGGCCGTCAGCATGAGCACATGGGGCAGCGGGTTGATATAGTCGGCCGCATGGATGACGGCGTGCCCTCCCCCGTGACCATCACCGTGTCCGGAATCTTTGATGATGGGAATCGTGGCATGGGTTTTGTACCCGATGGATACATAAAACAGGATAATGGCGGTTTGAAAAATGTTCATCCCCACCAGTTTTTTAATCAGGTTGTTTTTGACAATCATGGCATACAGCCCGATCATCATTAAGATGATATACAGCCAGTAATTGTACTTTCCGATGATGAGTGCAAGTGTCTCAGACATAGATCGATCCTATAACCCTTCGTCATGCCTGCCTTCAGAGGCAATGTTGATATAGATGACCACCATAACCGCCATAACCGCAATCCCGACACCGATCTCCACACCCAGCATGCCGTATGCACGGATGTGATGGGGGTCCCATGGAATGATGCGGGTCAGTGCGCTGTAGTCCAGGAAATTACCGCCCAGCGGCATGCATAATGCCCCGATACCGACATAGACGAGCACCCCCAGGGCACAAAGTATCCCCAATGCTTTCTCCTTGACCCGTTGAACCAGCGTTCTCAGGTTGTAGGATATGGCCAAAAGAATCAGGCTTGAACCAAATATGACACCGCCCTGGAATCCTCCTCCCGGGCTGAAATCCCCGTGGGCCACGACATACAGGGCGTAAATCTGGATAAAGGGAATGAGGATCCGGCAGACATTTTTAATGATGAGATCCGACGGAACCCAATCTTTGTCCATATACTCAAATTCAGTGCCGACGGGCAGTTTTTTCTCCGGGTGTTTCACCTGAAGAATGACGCCGGTGGGCACATGGCGGTAGAACCGCTCTTTTTTTCTTGAGTAATCCCGTAACAGAAGCAGGCAGGCCAGGCCGGCACAAAAAACCACCGCGGTTTCAAACATGGTGTCAAATCCGCGGTAGTCAGCGAGCACCGCGGTCACCAGGTTGGGAACCTGTGTCTGGTCAAACGCTTTCTCAATGTAATCATTGGACAGGTGGGTGCTGGCAGGAGATGCCGGATCCCCCCAGTCCGGGAACTCCGACGTTCCATACAGCAGCAATCCGCCACAGATGCAAACAATGATAAATCCGATCAGTCTCAATCTTTTGTCCTCCTGCTGGTTCGAAATACTGCCGCAACAAAAAACACCGTACTGACACCGGCCCCGACAGATGCTTCGGTAAATGCCACGTCAACTGCACCCATGACCGCCCACAACAGGCACATCATGAAAGAATACGCCCCGAAGAGGATGGCGGTTGCCAGAAGGTCCCTGACCGTGATGGCGGCAATGGCACAGAAGATCACAAAGGTCAGAACGATCATATCGATTGGCCAGTGCATAGTTATTCCTTTCGCTGCTTTTGGGTCCAGTGTCTCAACCCGGCCCGCATGCCGGCATCCACAATGGAGTGCGTGGCGGTCGGGCTGGAAAGAAAAACGAAAAACACGATGAGGATCATCTTGATACTGAGCAGAACGGACAATGTATCAAAGTGGTGCAGATTGTAAATCGCAAGCCCGATGACCACGGCCATGATACCCAGTGTATCCAGCTTACCGGCCGGATGGAGCCTGGAGTAAAAATCCGGCATGCGGATAATCCCCACGGCACCGCCGATGAAAAACAGCAGGCCGAACAAGATAAAAATGATGACTAAAATATCCATTGAATCTCCGTTTGAATGATTGTTTAATCCATAAAAGATTCTTCATACAGACCTTTGCGCTTGTGGAAGTACCTGGATGCCGCGAGTACGGCAACAAAGTTCAGGAACGCATAGGCCAGGGCAATGTCTACAAACATATCCACCCGTTCATATAGGAAGCCGATCAGCAGAAGCAGGACTACCGTTTTACTCCCGATGGCATTCACACCGATCAGGCGGTCCAGGACAGTCGGGCCAAACAGTGCGCGGTACATGGACAACAGCATCAACAGGCACATGATGATGCTGACGGTCAAGAAAAAAGTAATCATACATCCTCTCCAAAAACATGGGCGACTTTTTCAAGCATGATCCCGGGAAGCGCTTCAGCAGATTCCCGGTCAATGGCGTGAACCTTGAACACCCCGTCACTGGTCGCGGTTACTGTAATGGTCCCGGGTGTCAGGGTGATGGAATTGGCCAGTGTGGTAATGGCTATGTCAGATTTTAGATTGGTTTTAAATGTGATGATATGCGGATCGATGAGTTCCTTCATGCGGGGATGAAAGACGATTTTAAGGATATGGAAGTTGGCTTTCATGATTTCATAGATTAGCCATGGTGCATATTTTGAAAACCGGATAAACGTGACGGCGTACCCGCTTTCAAATGCAGGAAACAGAAGATCGTAGAAATAAAACGCGATCAGGAAACTGGAAAGTCCGCCCAGCCATAACAGCAGGGGATCAAATTTGCCGGATAGCACCAGCCAGGTTCCGAACATCAGGATAAACGTCAGGAAAAACGAAAGAAAAGACTTAAAAAACGTTGCAGTGCGGCGGCTGCTTTTTTTAGAAGCAACCTCTTTGGTTAGTGAATTCAAAGAACTTACCTCCTATGACTGTAAAAAAACGATCAAGCCTCAGTGGTCACGATCAGCTATTTTTCAACACCGTAGAGTCGCTTAAACTTGTTGTAAAGGCTTGCTATTTTTCCTTTTTTTGCATCTGAATCAGATTCACTGCCAGTCGTAGAAGATACGCTTTCCACTTCCTGCCGGTGTGCATACGCTGCATTTATAGTGTCAATGAGCGTATCCATGTCAACAGGTTTTGACAAGAATTTAAATGCATTGTATTTGCCGCTTTCCAGTGCGCTTTCAACGTTCCCGTGACCGGTAAGCACGATGCACGGCATGGTGGGATGGAGTTCTTTGAGGCGTTTCTGAACCTCGATTCCATCCATACCAGGCATCTGAAGGTCAACCACGGCAACGTCAAAGTCCTCATTTGCGGCCGCTTCAACACCCTCTTCTCCCGAGAATGTCGTCTTTACCTCAAAGCCGTCAAGTACCAGGCGCTTGGCCAGATATTTCAAGAAAGTCTGTTCATCATCTATGAATAGGAGTTTCATAACACACCCTTTGAAATCTTCAAAAAGACGTTTCACATAATCTTAATCAAATCAAAAGGGATTTATCAAAACTCGTGTGATAAGTCAACAAATAAAGCTGTCGTATAACTACATGAAAAGCTTAAAGAATTCTACCGCCAACACCCCTCAAACAGCCACCTGTCAACTGTTTGAGGCGGGTATGAGCAGACAGGGAAACACCGATTTGTCGGCGATTGACTGGGGTATGCTGCCCATCCATCGCTCCATTAAAGCAGATTTACCCGTACCTCCCAGGATGACGAGGGAAGCCTGGTATTCACGGGCGGCCTTTTCAATCTCTTTGGCCGGATCACCAACGTAAACATGGGCCCTGGCTTTAAGGCCGGTCTCTTCGAGTTCATCGCAAAGGTCATCTAGTTTCTTCCGCTGTTCCCGCCTGGCTTTCTGTACTTCATGGGTGGAAGACTTTTTTAACTCTTTCTCGCTGATCACGTGCATGACATGCACCTCTTTAATCACCTCTTTCATGTCAGACAGGTAGCTTTGTGCACTTAAACTGGCTTCTGACCAGGTGGTTGCCAGCAGCGGCCGCTCAAATATTTTTTCAGGAACGATATTGTCTTCGGTCATGTGTTTAAACACAAGAATGGGAATGGACATCCTCCGGGTCAGTTCGGTGACGTCCGACCGTGAATATAACTGCTCAAGCGGTCCCTTGTGTGAACGCCCGATCACGACCAGATCAGGGGATTCCTTTTCAACCGCTTTTAAAATTTCAGGGATCAGCTCCCCCACTTCCATGTAGGCGCCGACCTCAAGCCCCATTTCAAACAGGTTCTCGGCCCAGTCGATAAACCGGATATTTGCCGTTTCCTTGAGTTTGACAGCTTCCTCTTTTGAGTATCCGCTGCCACGGTGCATGGCGACTTTATCCCGTTCGATCACATTCAAAAAGACGACATGCTCCAATGATGCCCGGGTCAGGGTTAACAGAGAACTGAGTGCGTCATAGCACAGCTCCTCAAACTTTGTGACAAAAAGGATTTTCTTAATTTTCATGGTGTCTCCTCACATTTCAGGTCACATGATCATGATTAACCCAGTTTTTTCTGAATCGCTTCCACCAGATCTTCCGGTTCCACCGGTTTTTCAAGATACACGTCCGGAATCGGCACTTCACCGCCTTTGAATTCGGCAAGCACTTTCTGGGATTTCAGAAACGATCTGAGGGCGATACCGGTGAGCATGATCACCGGAAGGGTCTTGTACCGCTCATCGGTCTTCAGGGACCGATACAGGCGGATGCCACTTCCCCTGGGCATCAGCACATCAAGAATAACAAGGTCCGGATTTTCGGTTTCAATTTTCTCCATCCCCTCGATACCATCCTGAGCAACTAAAGGAGTATACTGGTTTTCTTCCAGGACGGTTATGACAAATGTCCTGACATCCGGATCATCATCAACCACAAGCACCTTTTTACTCATAGACATTCCTCCTCAATCAACGCCTTTATTCTCCTGTCACCGTTTGGTAGGGCAACCGTATGGTAAAGGCAGTTCCCTTTCCCAAAGTCGAATCAATATCAATCGTTCCTTTATGCTCTTCTATCATTTTACTGGTCACCATCAGCCCGAGTCCGGTACCTTTCCCCCCTTTGCTGCTGAAGAATGGGGAGAACAATTTTGCTTTTGTATCGTCATCCATGCCTGACCCGTTATCCCTGACTTCAAACCCGATGACGCGATCTGCTTCCTTGAAAGTTCTGACTGTGATTTCCCAGTCCTTGTCGATATTCTCATCATCCAGACAGGCATCAATACCATTTGACACCAGGTTTAGCAAACTCCGGTGCAACGTATCGGGATCAATCACCACCTCTCCGATGCTGTCATCAAGAATGGGGGTAACCTCTATGTTGTTTTCCTTGGCATAATCCTTCACCAGGGTGATGACATCACTGACCACCTCGTTTGGAAAGCAATTGGTCTTTTCCGGTTCCCTTTCCTTGGAGTAGGTCAAAAGGTTCTGCACAAGGTCAGAGCTGCGCTCGATATTCTTCTTAATGGTGCGCCAGCCCTCCTTGAGTTTGTTGGTATCATCTTTTTTCAATCCCACATCCACCACATAGCTGCCGCCTTTAAGACCGATAAGGATGTTCTTGATGTAGTGAGCCAGGCCGGACACTGTCTGGCCGACGGCTGCCAGCCGCTCAGACTGCAGCAGGTCCTTTTCCAGTTTCTTTATCTCGGTCAGATCCTGGAAAAAAACTACGGATCCCACCATCTCACCCTTCTCATGGAGCACGCTTCTGGAGAATCGAACCGGAATGGTGTTGTCGTTGATCCTGAATATCGTCTCCTCCCACGGCAGGCGCAGGTTCTTTTCATCATCTCCGGCAATATCGGATTTGAATATCTGAGCCATGGATTCCGGGCAGAGTTCATCTACGGTCATCTTGTTGAGCACATCCGATGCCTTCTGTTCAAATATCCTTGCCGCCTCCGGATTGAACACAACGATCTTCCAGTTGCTGTCAAACGCAACGATTCCGTCATTGGAACTTCTGATCAAAAGCTGCTGAAAATTGGCCCGCCGGCGGATCACTTCAGTGGCCATTTTCACCTTCTCTTCAAGGTCCAGGGTATATTCCGCCAGTTTTTCCCGGATCTCTATCTTTTCCTTGGCCCTGGCCAGGGCAATGGAAAGCGCCTCATCCCGCACCGGTTTATTGATGAAATCCGATGCACCATACTGCAGTGCGGTAATGGTGGAATCAATATCACCATGACCCGTGACGATGATCACTTCCATGTCCGGGTCATACTCTTTGATGGTTTTGAGCAGTTCGAGTCCGTCCATCCGGGGCATTTTGATATCGGTAATGACCAGATCCGGGGATTTCTCCTTCACCAGTTCAAACGCCTCCGCGCCGTCCGAAGCCGTGAGGGTGCTGTACCCGTCACTTCTCAAAGACATGGACAGGAGCCTGACAATCGCCTCCTCATCATCTACAACTAGAATGGTTTCAACAGCCATAACCCTTTCTTATTCCCCTTCTCTATTCAATAATCGGAAATTTAACAATAAATGTCGCTCCTATGCCCGGTTCGCTTTCAATATCAATAGAGCCCTGGTGATCTTTGATAATCCCAAAGCTGATACTGGTGCCAAGTCCGGTCCCCTTGCCGGTTTCCTTGGTGGTAAAAAAGGGCTCGAAAATCTTCTCTTTGATCTCCTTGGTGATCCCCATACCGGTGTCACTGACCCTGACCACGACAAATTTTCCCTCAGTGCCGGATTCAATGGTCAACACTTTTTTAACCGGCCCGTCTTCACTTTTTGCTGCCTTTTCATCCATGGTGTCAATGGCATTGGTGACCAGGTTGATGAACACCTGTTCAAGGCGGTTATGCTCGGCCCGGATACTGGGAAGATCCGGGTGCAGTTTTAACTCGGCCTCGATCTGATGCACGGTGAGCTGATGTCCCAGGACCTTGAACACATCATTGATCGGGTCATTGATATTCAGTTTCTTCAGGTTCCTGTCCGACTGACGGGCAAAATCCCTTACATGCTTGATGACTCCGGCGGCACGTGCCACGTTGGTTGTGATGTCATTGGCTATTGACAGCAATTCTTCGTTGGGGATATCCATTCCCTTATTGATCATTTTCTGGACCAGGTCGGCGCAGATCTGGATCACGTTCAGCGGCTGGTTGATCTCATGGGCCATGCCTGCAGCCATGGTGCCCAGGGTGGCCATCTTGCCGGCCTGAATCAGTTGGGTTTCCTTTTCAACACTTTCCGTGATATCGGTTGCAGAGGCGATCAGGGCGTCTCTCTGAGAGTACTTGGCATGACAGACCTTGAGATTCACGTAGAATGATTTCTTCCCCTTTTTAAAATGCTTTTTCTTGGTAAACAGAATGGTATCGAAATCAGACAGGCCCTTGAGTTTTTCAGCCACGACCGTGTCATTTTTATCCCCCATTTCAAGGAAGCTGTTTCCTAAAAGCTCATGCTTGGTATATCCGTAATCGATCTCTACCCGGTGATTGACATCCAGTATATCAAGGGTTTCCCGGTCAAGGATGAAAATGGGGTTGGGGTTGTTGTTAAACAGGGTCCGGTATTTTTCTTCCGATTTTTTATATTTTTCATACAGGACCGACAACTCCTGGTCCTGTGACTCAATCTCCTCCTGGGCCTTCTTATCCTCGGTTTTATCCCTGAGGGTTTCGATCGCCCCGATAATGGTCCCGTCCTCGGATTTGATCGGAGCGGCAGTGAAATAGATCCATTTCCCGCCGTCACCCATATGCGGAAAGAACTCTTCTGCTTCGTAGGCTTCCTTGATCAGGGCGGATTTCCGCCAGGAGTTCCCATAGTATTTTTGAATCTTTTCTTCAGGCATCTGCCCGACGATCACATCCGCCATGGTCGGCCGTTTGGCAGACCGGAACGGCAGCCACTGCCTGTCGGTTCCGATCACCTCGTAGGACATATAACCGGTCAATTCTTCAAGGGCCCGGTTCCAGTGGGTGATGATATGATCGGAATTGATGATAAATGTGGGGATTAAGCTGCCGTGGATCACCTGAGACATCTCTTTTTCAATCTCAATAAGATCTTCCCGCTCCGACAGGAGTGTATTGATCCGGTCATCTGAAATGGCATCCAGCCGCTCGGCATAATCACAAAAGATCGCCTCGATGCAATCCGGATCCTCCTTGCTTTCACGGATCTGTTGTTTTACGGAAAGTTTCTCTCGAAGCACCTTTAGATCACTGATCAACTGCATGGCCTCGGTGCCGTCCAGGTCAAAGATCTTACTGTCCTCGTGTTCGATACTTTCAATGATCTGATTGACCGTTTCATCCTTGGTCAACTTGATGAACAGGTCAATATCTCCACGCTGTAAAACAGATGTGTAGTCATCCGTTGTGTCTATGCCAAGGGCGCTGGCAATGCTGATGCCTTCGACTTTTTTATGCGCGTCAACCACCGCCGCAATCGTGCAGTCCAAAGATTTGAGGTGATCACTCGTAAGGATTTCGATAATCTCTTTGCATGGCGTGATACCGCCGAGAACGGCAATCTTTTTTCCTTCAAGATCAATATTCATCTGCACCTCCTTTGGTTGCGTCCCATAAACCTGTTAACACCAGTATATTAAAAGAACACCAGGCTTACAACGACAAAGGTCGGAATCAGAAACACCAGTGAGTATTTCAGGATATAACCGAAAAAACTGGGCATGGGGGTTCCGGCCTCCATGGCAATGGACCGGACCATGAAATTCGGGGCATTCCCGATATAGCTGCAGGCACCGAAAAACACGGCACCGGCCGAGATCGCTTCAAGATAGATCGCCTTCTCACTCATCAGAAGGGGAACGGATTGCGCTTCGGTCAAGCCGGAGTAAAAACTGCCCAGGGCGGTATTAAAAAATGTCAGGTAGGTCGGTGCATTGTCCAGGAAACTGGAAAGCACCCCGGTAATCCAGAAATAATGGTAGGGCTCTTTGACCGCATTGATGATAAAGGCGAGACTGCCCTTATCTCCGGCCTTGAGCAGGAGCAGACACGGGATCATGGTAATGAAAATCCCGATAAACAGATATGCTACCTCCACAATGGGAAACCAGGTAAACTCGTTTTCTTCCCTGAGCTGTTTGGGGGTCGCCCAGAGAGACAGGATCCCCATGATGATCAGGAATCCATCGCGCAGCCAGTCAAGCAGCGCACGGTGAACCCCTAACGTAGTCACCTCGCCCCAATCGAGCATGCCGCTGAGCAGTACCGCGCCCACAATCCCGCCAAGAAAAAGAAAGTTATAGGTCCCGACCAGGCGCAGGGGTTGCTTTTCTCCGTCATCCGGCGCAAGGACCCCCTCTTTTTTGTATTGGTAGGTATCCAGGATAAAGTAGACCACCAGAAGGATACCGGCACTGACCAGCATGTGGGGCATGATATTGAAGGTCCAGAAAAAGGACACCCCGTGGAGGAAGCCCAGGAACAGGGGCGGGTCTCCCAACGGTGTGAGAGAACCGCCGATATTGGCCACTAGAAAAATGAAGAAGACAACCATAAAGGTGCGGTTTTTCCGGTATTCGTTGGCCCTCAGGAAGGGCCTGATCAGCAGCATGGCCGCACCGGTGGTCCCCATCCAGGACGCCAGTAGCGCACCGATCAGTATCATCACCGTATTGACTACCGGTGTACCGCGAAGGCTACCCCTCAACAGAATTCCTCCGGAAACGGTAAACAGGGACCACAACAGAATGATAAAGGGAACATAGTCGGCAAGGATGATATGCAGGATCTGATACATGGCCTCACCTTTGAATACATATAGGAACGGCAGGGCCAGGGATGCGGCCCAGAACGCGGATATTTTGCCAAAATGGTGATGCCAGAAGCTTTCGGCGATCAACGGAAGCAGGGCAATGGACAGCAGCATCATTGCAAAAGGGATACAACTCCACAGGGGAAGGGATTCACCTAAGTTTGCATGACCGTGGGATGAATGGCCGTCAGATCCATGACCGGAAGAAGCATCTGCGTGACTGTCGGTGCCGTGATCGGTTGAGTGTGAAATGTCCTGGTCGTGTGAAGACTGGTGGCCTGTGTTCGTGGCCTGAGATCCGAAAGCGTTTGAGGATGGGTTCAAGGCAGGAGATGCAAGTAGAAACATCAAGGCAATTACCAAAATCGACTTTTTCAATTTCATTGATCCGTTCCCTCCTATGCACCGGGGAGGTGATACACTCATCCCCTGATGTGATGATTAAACCTGATTGCCGTACTTTCCAGCAAAAGGTAAAACGCAACCACTGAATAATTATTATGTTCGGGTTATGTGTTGATCGTTATGCTTACATCCCTTTCATAAATAGTACTGTTCTAACAGGCTAATGCGGTTCAGCCTTCTATTCATGCTACATAGAACTCATCTTTAGTCAAGAACATTTTAAAAGTCAAGAATTAAGAGATCTTTTCCCCTGCGCAGACGCGCACTGGCAAAACCAGCAAACCTGCATATCTCCAATAGAGACAATAACGAGGTTTTTTTTTCCTTACATTTCTATCAAATTTAAACAAGGTTTGAAAAATCGTTTGCTTTGGAAATCAGATGTTGTATGGTGGGTGTAAAAATCACGACGTCTCCTTGAAAATTCAGTGTTTGACCATATAAATTAACCTTTTAATTTAAGGAGCTTACATGAGAAGACATTTTTTTATTCCAACCGTTTTTCTGGTGATTCTGATCCTGATGATTCCCCCTGCCCTGGCAGAGGAATGCAGGTATTCCTTGAGTGTGGCCGGTCAGTTCTCATCCCTGATCTCAGGTGATGCCGGAAGGGGAGACCAGGCCCCGGGGTATGATGATGCCTTTGACACGGGAATGGGGGCAGCCGTGGAAATGACCTATCACCTGAATGACCGGGTCGGCCTTGTCGCAGGCGTTGGATATGAAAGTTATTCAGGCGAAACCTACCAGGGTATCGAGTTTCATGATCTGGATATCATACCGGTGTATGTCGGCGCCAAGTATTACTTCGGGTCAAGACAAGATACCTGGAATCCCTATCTCAGGGGAGATATCGGGATCGCCAGGTTCAATTCTGTGGACATCTCCTACCTTGCCAACCGTGCGGAGTACTGGGAAGAGTCATGGGTATTGATGATGGATGCCGGCGCAGGCATTGAGTACAACCTTGAGTCTCTGGCCATTTTTGCTGAGATCAAGACCCGGTACTTCGGCGAACCGTCCTCATCTCCTTATTTGGGTGACCTGGCCAAGCCGGATTCATCCTGGAGTATCCCGATCACCATTGGTGTGACCTTTTCATTTTAACCAAACCCGGGATTTTGAGCACAGGTTTTCATTTTTACGGACAATAAGGAGAACACGATGATTCAAAAGAAAAAATTACTCATGATAGCGCTTTTCATGGCCTTAATATTTATAGGGACCGGCCTGTTGACCGTCCCCACAGCCCTGGCTGGAAACTGGGCTCTGGGAATCAAGAATAAGCTGAACCCCATCGTGACCACCCGTGATGATAAAGGGGTCTGGTTCATTAAAGGGGATGATTCTGCACCCATCTTTGATGTATTTGAAGCCATGGGATATGCCGTGGCCACCGACCGGCTGTGGCAGGCTGAAAAGTACAGGCGCATGGGCCGCGGACGCCTTGCCGAAGTGTTTGGTCCGGATCAGCTGGCCAGTGATATCCAGGTCCGGACCACCGGATATTCCGATCAGGAATACACGGACGGTTTTAACGCGCTTGACCAGGAGTCAAAGGATGCACTCCTCGGGTATTGCGCCGGATTCAACCGCAGGATTAACGAGGTCAAGAAGGACCGCACACAGCTCCCCTTTGAATTCCAGGCCGTGGGCGCATCCCTGGGAATTGACTTTGTGCCTGAAGATTGGACATATATCGACATCCTGGCCTGGGCCACCAATATGCTCAGGTTTTTCGACGGTGAGGCCACGGAACGGGGGCAGATTGACAATATGGCCCTGTACCAGAAGCTGAT
>QZLA01000202.1 GCA_004796375.1 Desulfobacteraceae bacterium | reverse complement strand
GGCTTTTACTTACGCTGGTGCCAGGAAAAACCTGAGAGCCGAACCCGTGACACAAAATTTTGAAAAAATCCTCTGTATTAAGCAAATCCCTGCGTCGCTACCAGATCATACAATGCCCCTTGAGTTATCAAGGGGCTTTTTTATTTTGTGCGTTCCGTTAAGCAAATCCCTGCACAGGAACTGATATCATTTAGCCTGCGTTTCTGGTGCTCAGGATTTATTTTAATACAAAGCTGACTGATGTATTCATACAACGGCTTCGTATCTGAGTCCGGGAAGATATAGGAGGTTGCATCGGCAAGCCCAAAGGCATACCGCTCGAAAAGCAGGGCTGATAACTCCTGGGTATATGCACCGATCCTGGCATCGTTCACCGCGTGGTAGTATTTTTGTTCTATTTTATGTTTAATACCTTCAATTGCTAATTCCATTAAAGACCTCGTTATTTTTCTACTGAAACAGATGTTGTTTTCTACTTCAGATTGAAAAAAATTGCACCTGATTTTTAATAAACAGCTGTCACATATCGTCGATACTTCAATAAAATGTCTTGACACTGAATAGTGTGTACTATACACTACACACCATGAATGACATTTTCGGTACATATATCAGAGAAAAGCGGACCCGCCTTCAGCAGGCGAACAAACGGTATTCCCTGCGGCAGACCGCAGCGAGAATCGGTATTGAACCCTCTTATCTGAGCAAAATTGAGCGCGGCGAGCAAAGCTATCTATCTGAAGAAAAGATATCCGCACTGGCCCTCGATCTGGATGAAGACCCTGATGTACTCCTCGCACTGAACGGTAAAATTTCACGGGATATCCAGGAAATCATCAGGAAACGCCCGCAGCTTTTTGCCCGGCTGATAAGAGAATTGAAAAACATGCCAGACCAGGCCGTCCTTAAACTGGTCCGCGAAGTCCGGGACGGCGACTGGTAAACAAAGGAGAACCATCATGATCGAACTGAAACATGACCACCTGGTGTTTTCATTTCCCGACATTCACCCTGATGCAAAGATATCCATCGGCTTCCAGAGAACCCTGAGAATCCCGGATGACGGCAAAACATACCCCCTGCCCCCGGGCCTGGGTGTTTTCCCGCTCAAACATATCGATGATTATACCGTTCCGCCGGCATGGGCCAGGCATGGCGGGGTGATGCTGCCCATGTACCAGTCCGAGGCGATGTGGATCAATTTCAACACCACATATATACCGGACCGCGGCACGGCCTACCCCTTTGCCGTCAAGGTGGCCACCGGAAAAATCGATGCCCTGACCGGGACCCCCTGGAAAAACAAGCTGACCCGCGACCCCCAGGATTACATGATCTCCACCCGGCAGCCCTGGCTGGACGGATACTGTGTTGAAAAGGATCTGATCCGCCAGTTCGTTGCCATGCCATTAGGTTCAGGCTATTCTGCCGAGGAGCAGATCACGGGCAGGGCCGAACACGGCGGGCTCCAGATCATTGTATACCCCATGAGGAAAGAGGTGTTTGAACGGCGGTTCCCCAAAATCGAACGTACGGCCGTCATGGAGCCGTTTATTGGTGCACCGGCCGCCGGAGAGGCGGTCCTGTGCGAGGCAGAATCCTTTGACATGGGGTTGGCACCCGGCGGTAAGATGCACCAGGAGATCTATGAGGACCCGTTTAATTTCAACGACTGGGACCGGGATACCCACAGCCGCTGTTTTATCCACATTGCCAACTCCCTGGTATGGCGGGCCATCACAGGAGATGTCCCCCCGACAGTACCGTTTACGGCCAAGGAGTATACAAACAGCGGTCTGCCATGGTTTGAGTATTATGATGACCAGGCCAAATCCATTGACGGATCAAACATCCTGGCCAAGCTCAAAAGCGTGATCCAGAAAGGCATGGACAAGGGCGAGAACCCCCTGCCGGAAAACCAGGGGGTCACTCCCGACAACATCCGGGTCATCAAGCCGGGAAACCGGGTTAGAGAGGGCGATTTCTGATTCCCAAAACAGGAGAGACCCTTTGATCCCGGCGGGCAAGCTTTCGGCAGACCCGGGGATTCAGACAGCCGGGAATTTAAAGAAGCCGGGTCAAATCGGTTTTTGAGTGGTAATGACCGATCCGGGAGGCCGGGATATCGCCTGGATCGGTCATTTTGTTTGGATCGTTTTCTTTTTGTAAAACCTGGATCGATTGAGCCTGTCTCAGCGGTTTAAGGAATTTGCGGGCAATCGGTTTTGTCGGATCGGGGTGAATGAGGACAGCTACCCGCTCTTTTCCTTCCTGATACAGATACAGACCGTCCATGAGATCATGGATGATAATGATCCTGTCATCGGGTTCTCCCAAAAGGATTTGTGCGGTTTTGCTGCCAGGCACCAGGTAGGCATCCAGGGCTCCGGTATCATTGAATTGCTGGATCCAGACCGCCTCAAGGTTTTGTGACACGATTGCCGGCACCACAATGCCGGGGTGGAGCATCAATTTTTCTGGCTGACCGGGGAATGGTTCAAATCCCCAGTTTTCAATGGACCGCGCCTGACCGAACTTGTTCCAGCCCAGATACAGATCCTTGATCAACCCATGTGACAGGCCTTGCTGAAACAGGAATGATAGGGGCGCCTCATTATTTTTTCCCCACAGGTGACGGTGTGAGCGGGTCACAAAGGCCATGGCCCTTTTCTTCCACACCTGCTGTCTAGGGCTATTGTCCCGTGGACAGGAGGGATATCTCAAATTGGGGATATTGGATCTCATCTAGACTAAACCACTTGGCGACGAGAAATCCCGGAAAAACGGTTTTTCGCTCATTAAAATAGTCGGCCTCATCATTGTACTTCCTGACCATGCCCAATAGATCACCCTGTATCTCTTTCAAACGGTTTGCCAGCCTCTTATCCAGTCCGTCGGCCCGGTCCCGGGTCAGGGCGAGGATATCCGTTTTAAGCCCGGCCATCACCTGGTCAAGACCCAGGACCTGTTCGCGGGTCATAATGGCCTCGGATTTCCGGATTTCAGCAAGGGTGTTCTGGGCCTGGCTGATCCGGTTGGCCAGTATGTCGATCTGTTCGCGGTGCGCCTCCTTTAAAGCGGTGCTGCCGGAGATCTCTTTGATCAGGTCACGGGCAGCCGCGACCTGTGCATCACAATCGTCGAGCAGGTACCCCCTTATGGTATTGATGCGGTTCTGGGTCCGCCATAAACTGGTATAACTGCCGGCCATAACGCAGAACAGGATGATGCCTAATGCAAGTGAACACCCACCTACCAACCATATCCGGGATTGATCCATAAGAGCCTCCGTTTAACAGTGATCATACTCTTCCCTATCACTAACACGGTGTTGGATTCAACCCCCGATTTCACCTTTTGGACCTGTGTTGTTAAGTCATTGGTTTTCTGTCTTTATTTCTTGACATCAAGGCATAATGACATTATCCTGCAAATATACAGGGCAATTGGATGGTTCTAAATCTTTTTAAAATAAAAGGGTTACGTAATGAGAGATAAGGATCAAATCAAGCAGCTGACACTCAGGATACCTGAAGAACTGCACCGGGAATTTAAAATCTACGCCGCAAAGCAGGGTCAGACCATGGGCTCACTCGCCATTAAATTCATCAGAAAACACCTTAAAAAGGAATCCGACCCCCTGTAATGTTCAACCAGACATTAAGGAGGATGCCATGAAGTTTGCAGATTTTTTTGTCCCCAAGTATGCCCATTCCAATCCGGAAGTACGGTTAAAATTTGTTGCAAAAACGGATGATTACAAACTTCTGGAACAGATGGCCCAACTGGATAAGGACGAAAGGGTCAGGCATGCGGCTGCCGAGCGTGCGGATATTCTCAGGCAGCGCTACACCACCGTTTAAACCGGTGATAATTTTTGAGCCAGCAGTTCCACGGGATGACGGACCTGTACATTGTGTTCCAGGGACGCCATGACATCGGATATCTGCATCATGCACGCCGGGCATGATGTCGCCACAATATCACACCCGGTATCTGCGATATTTTCCCCTTTCTTAAGCCCGATCTCTTTGGAAATATCGTAGTAGGACAGATTGAAACTCCCCCCCATACCGCAGCAGGTATCTGGTGCCTCCATTTCCCTGAGCCGGTATCCCGCCGCCCGGATCACCTGACGGGGCGCTGATGATATGCCCAAGGATTTTTTCAAGTGGCATGGATCATGGTAGGTCACGCAGCCCTGCAGAGAATCATCGGGATCATCCTGCTGGTTCATCCCGGTACAGTGCAAAAGGAGCCAGTTGATATCCACGGTCCGTTCAGCCACGGACGCGATCTGCTGCCGTATCTTTGGATCCTGTACCTGGTTTTCATCTCCGGCCATGCTGCCCCACAGCTTTTTAATGGTGGAGGTACAGGTGGCACAGGCGGTCACCAGGTAATCAAACCGGAGAGATTCCAACAGGCCGATGTGATGTCTGACCAGGGATTCAAAGGTCCGGGTGTCTCCTGAAGCCAGTGCCGGTATCCCGCAGCACCCCTGCTGCGCAGGAATGGTATATCCAATTTTATAATGGTCAAAGACCTGGATCGCCGACCGGGCGATACCGGGGAAGAAACCGTCTATGAGGCACCCCGTGAAGAACACGACATGGGGAGAACCCGCTGATGCGACCTCTTTTTTTCCTGTTCCGGCCAGGGTTTTATGAAACGGCTGATCAGATATGGGCACCACATGCCGGAACGCCCCCGACCTTGATTTTAAAAAAGATGGCGTGACCCTGGCGCACGAGGTGCCGAGTTCGGATGCGTCCTTTTTGAGCACCAGGGGTTGAAGCCGCTGTGCAGCGCCCACCAGGCGCTTGAAAAATGCGGGGTTGGCCAGCATCTTCCTGAAAATGATTTTTCGGGTGATGCTCAACCCCATATACCGGGTCAGGATGCCCCTGGCCTTTAAAAAAATGGTCACGGCACTGACACCGCTGGGGCAGTTGCTTTCGCAGGACCCGCAGAGCAGACAGCGGTTGAGCCGCTCATTGACCCCTTCAGGGTCTTCAAACAGGCCGTCAATCAACCCTTCAAGAAGGATCAGTTTCCCCCGGGATACATCGGATTCACTTCGCGTGGTCTTGTATACCGGGCAGACAGACTGGCACATGCCGCACCGGGTGCATTTCGCCAAAAGATTTTCAAGCTCCCGGACGGCCCGGGAAAGATCCTGCATATCCGTCATTATTGTTCCTGAAGGCTCTCGGATTCCTGCCGGATTTCCCTTTCGTGCATACCGATCAGGTACAGCAGGCCGTCCAGGCCCACACTGGAAATCATATTGGACGCCTGCTCTTTGACAATGGGCTTGGCATTAAAGGCCACCCCAAGGCCTGCAATGGAGATCATGGGCAGGTCATTGGCCCCGTCTCCCACGGCAATGGTCTGCTGGATGGAGATGTTCTCCTTATTGACCAGTTCTTTGAGCAGCGCCGCTTTCTGCTCACCGTCGATGATCGGTCCGTTGACCTCGCCGGTGACCACACCGTCACGTGTTTCCAGCTCATTGGCATAGACATAGTCAAACCCCAGGCGTTCTTTGAGGTAATTGCCCACAAAGGTGAATCCCCCGGAAAGGATACCCAGCTTGTACCCAAGACCCTTGAGGGTTTTGGTCACCAGTTCCGCACCCTCGGTCAGGGGCAGGGTCTGGTTGATGGTGTCAAGCTGCTCCTGTTTCAACCCCTTTAGCAGGGCAACCCGCTGCCTGAAGCTTTCCTTGAAATCGATCTCACCGCGCATGGCCGATTCCGTGATCCGGTCCACCTGGTTCCCGACCCCGGCGATTTTGGCCAGCTCCACGATCACCTCGGCCTGGATCAGGGTGGAATCCATATCAAATACCACCAGCTTCATGTTTTTCCGGTAGATATTATCCACGTGAAAGGAGATATCCACACCGGTTTCCTGGGAGATTTCCATGAACCGGCCCCGCATGCTGACAATATCCGTGGGTTTTCCACTCACAGACATCTGTATGGATGCCTTTGGGGTTTTAATCTCCTTGACCAGGGATACCCGGCCGGTAAGACGGGTGATGGAATCGATGTTGAGATCATTATCGGAAATCACGGCCATCACTTTTGAGATCTGGTGAGCCGTAATGGTCCGGCCCAACAGGGTTATGATCCGCCGCTCCTTGCCCTGTGCCAGGACCCAGTTTTCATAGCTGTCCGACTCCACCGGTTTGAGATCAATGCTCAATCCGAGCTTGTGCCCTTCAAACAGCATATCCTTGAAGATCGGTGCAAAATCGGGCGCATGGGGAATCTCAACCAGGATCCCCAGGGAGATATACTCGTGAATCACGGACTGGCCGATATCCAGGATATTGACATTGTACTGTGCCAGGATGCGGGTGAACCGGGCATCCAGCCCTTTGGCATCCGGCCCGTTGATATTGATCAGGACAATTTCACTCATTGAATCTGTTCCTTAGTTATATAAGCCAAATTGGATATATAACGCCGGGGGCCGGTTCAAATCAAGTGATTTATTTTCCCAGATATTGTGCTGTAATTGATCCGGGATGTTCGCGGATATCCGCGACAGGTCCCTGTGCAATGATCCGGCCGCCCGCCTCCCCGCCGCCGGGTCCCATATCGATGATCCAGTCCGCCTGCTGGATCACATCCAGGTGATGCTCGATGATAATCACGGTATTGCCGGCATCCACCAGGGCGCCAAGCACCTGCATCAGTTTATCGATATCCCTGGCATGAAGCCCGGTGGTGGGTTCGTCCAGGACAAACAGGGTCCTGCCGGTGCCCGGGCTGGACAGTTCCCGTGCCAGTTTGATCCGCTGGGCCTCCCCGCCGCTCAGGGTGACGGCACTCTGACCGAGCTTTAGATACCCCAGGCCCACTTTGCACAGGACCGACAGTTTTTCCATGATACCAGGCATATCCCGAAACAGGTCTGCACATGCCTCGATATCCATCTCCAGGATATCGGCAATGCTGTGTCCCTGGAAGGTGATCTCAAGCACCTTATCCTGGTATCGCCGTCCCCGGCACTGGTCACACACCATCCAGTGGTCCGGCATGAAATGCAGGTCAATCTTCACCTGGCCGATACCCTTGCAGGCCTCGCACCGACCCCCCGGGGTATTGACGGAAAAATCCCTGGACTTCAGGTTCATTTTCTTTGCTTCAGGCAGGGATGCAAAACATTTACGCACCGGCTCAAACACCCCTGTATAGGTTCCGGGATTTGACCGGGGCGTCCGGCCGATGGGCGACTGGGTCACAAACACAAGGTTGTCGACCGCTTCTGTGCCTTGAATCGACTCAAAGTCACCCCCGGGCATCACCCCGGGCTGTTTGAGGGTGCTTTCAATAGCCGGAACCAGGGTCTGGGTGACCAGGGAGCTTTTACCGGAACCTGACACCCCTGTCACGCAGATCATCCGGCCCAGGGGAAAAGATACATCCACCGCTTTCAAATTATGCCGGTCCGCCCCATTGATCCGGATCCACTGATCTGCCTGCCCCGGAACCGGCCGGTTCATGCTGGCGGAGGCTCTGGGCAGGGCAAGGTATTTCCCGGTCACGGATTCAGGGTCGGCCATCACCTGCTCCGGTGTGCCGCAGGCCACCACCCTGCCGCCGTGCTGGCCTGCCCCCGGCCCCATATCGATCAAAAGATCCGCGGCCTGCATAAAGGTCTGATCATGCTCCACCACCACCACGGTATTGCCAAGGGTTCTGAGGGATTTGAGAATACCCAGCAAAGATGCATGGTCCCGGGGATGCAGTCCCATGGAGGGTTCATCCAGGATATAGAGCAGCCCGGAGAGTCGCCCGCCCAGGAGCCCTGCAAGCCTCAGCCGCTGCCCCTCTCCTCCGGAAAGCGTCGGCGCGGACCGGTCCAGTCCCAGGTAGTCCAAACCGAGTTCGGCCAGGTACCCGACCCGTACCTGCAGTTCACGGATGATATCCTTGATTGGCCCGTATTGTTTTTCAGGCAGGCAGCCGGACAATCCATCCAGCCACTGCCCTGCATCAGTGATGCTCATCCGGTTGACTTGGGGCAGCCGCATGCCCGCAAGCCTTGCCAGCCGGCCTTCCGGGGCCAGCCGGTCGCCCTGGCAGTGCGGGCAGGGCTGTTCTCCCATGTACCGGAGCAGATGATCCCGGTTTGAGGATTTGGAATCTGAAAACAACCGTTTGATATGATTGACGATCCCGGATGCCGGGCGGCGGATCTCCCCTTTCCGCCCCTGGGCGCCCGTCTGGTAGACCCAGGTATATATCCTATCCCCCGTACCATGGAGCACCGCCTGCCTGAAATCCTGAGGCAGATCCTGCCAGGGCGTTTCCAGGTCAATTTTCATGTCCTGGGCCATTGCAAACATCTCCCCCTTCATCCAGTTGGCCGTGGGTTTTTTATTTCTCAACACCCCGAACCATGGGGAGGCCCCATCCAGAAGAGACCTTTCAGGATCGGTGATCAACCGCGCCTCGTCCACCTCGAGAATCACTCCTAAACCGCTGCAGCGTGAACACATGCCCTCGGGATGATTGAAACTGAACAGCGAGGGGGTCATATCAAAGAAGACCCGGTCGCAGTCCGGGCAGTACAGGTGTTTGGAAAGCGTGATCAGCTGATCCCCCATCTCCAGGATCAAGGACCCGTTTCCATCCCTGTAGGCGATCTCAAGATCCCTGAGAATAGACGCTTGTTCGCCAGGGGGCATGGGATCGGTGATGGTGTGATGTTTGACCGCTTCTCCATCTGGGGTGCTGATGGAAAACCGGGTGCCGGGTGAAAGCGTCAGCAGCCGGCCAAGGATCATCTGTTCATCTGCCGGTACAATGCCCTGCCCGCAGCCGGGGCAGTGCAGGGTTGACGCCCTGGCGAACAGGAGCCTGAGATAATCGGACATGTCGGTGATGGTACCGACCGTGGATCTTGGATTCCTGCTCACGGTTTTCTGCTCCACGGCCACCACGGGAATGAGTCCGTCAATGCGATCCACCAGCGGCGCTGCCATGGGCCGGGCCATGGGGCCGGACGACAGGCTGTCCATGTAGCGGCGCTGGCCCTCGGCATAGAGGGTGTCAAAAGCCAGGGTGGATTTCCCGCTGCCGCTGACCCCGGTAATGACGGTGAGCTTGTTTTTGGGAATCCTGACATCAATATGTTTCAGGTTGTGCTGCCGGGCACCCTGTATCAGGATCTCTTCCGGACAATCCCCGGCTGCCTGGATCGAATCCCATTTATCATTGTTCTCCATGGATGCCATCACCACAGGGGCCGGCGATCCGATCAGGTCTATGGGTGCCGGTCTCAGTTCATCTGCCGACCTCACGGTCGCGTGATGATCCGTGTACCAGGAAGGCCAGTGGCGAAGCCATTGCGGTACCCGGATCTTTTCATCCTCCCCCGGCCGGTCCAGGGCCGGGACATAAGGAAGGATATCGAGGATAGGGGTGCGGTCAAATGCATCGATCCCGGAAAAATCAAGAATGCCGGTCTCCGGGTCTACCCCCTTCACCTTGACGATGGTCATGCCGATGGGGTTGGGCCGGACCGGGGAGCGGGTGGAGAAGATGCCGGTCTTTGGGGCATCCCGGTAGGGGGGCCGGCACTGTGTACTCCGCCGGTACATGGCCTTGTCAAACCGGTTGAACCAGAACAGGATCCGTACATGGCTGAATGATTCAAGCCCCTCAAGGCCCTGTGAGAACCGGGGCTGCAGTGACGCCCATGCCCGGCCATCCGTCACCCTGACCTCGCCGATCGCTCCCAGGCCTGTACCGGGTTCCCGGCCCGGCAGCCGGCCAGTGGGGCAGGTGGTATCCTCCTCCTGTTTGATTTCGCTTTCAGGCGGCATGGTCGCGGTTTTGAGCCGGTCTTCAATGGGAAAGTAGGCCTTGATATCCAGGATATCGGCCTGGTCCGGGAGTCCGTTGTGACGGATATGAAAACCACCCTGCTCCGGTACCATTTCCTTGAGGCCGGTGGTTAAAAGACCCAGGCTATTGGGTCTGGATCCATGGCGGCGGGTAAACACCCCCGGGATCCCGGAAGGTTCAACCCGCTTGGGGCTGCTGTATAGAATATGGATATGGCTGAACGCGTCCAGGTCTTTGAGCGCCCCGGTAAAATCGGAGTGAACGTGAATCAGTGTGCCGGAAGGTTCACGGCTGGCCCTGCCGATGGGCCTGACCTTGAAGCTTGAAGGGTTAAATTCTGGTGACTGGGACATATCATCTCCTGATCGTTGGGCTGCAAATGATGCAGCAGGTTCATCCTGGCCCAACATAGATCAGTCAGAAGATAAAAACTTGTCCCTGGTTGCTTTTTTTCCGATTTTTTTGAAAGCGGACGCCTCGGCCTACTCGATAGGTCTTACAGGCACACAGATGTCCACGATTCTCTTGTCCGTACACCTGATATTTTCAGTCCCGGGGAAAAACTCGAAACTTGGACGGTCGTCGGGCAGAAAACCGCTTTGGGGCAGCCAGCAGCGGTAGATCCAGTCCCAGGCCGGGGCATAATCATCGGGTCCGGCAATGAACCGGGCGCAGGCATAGGTGCCTGCATGCAGCACCATCCGTGACACGTTCTCATCCACCTGTGTGGCCGGGGGTACCCGGATGCCGATGCTGACCCTGAGATGGTCGGCAGATGTGATCTCCAGGTCATCATGGTACATGGAGATGCAGTCCACCCCCTCTTCCGGCACCAGATGCCGGGGAAGCGCCCATGAAAACAGCTCCCGATAGAGCCGTTCGAACAGGCCGGCGTCCCCTTTATAGGGCCCGATATAGCGGATATAGGCAATTGTCATGGATTCAAGCTGTTGGATACTGACCCGGGGAGGCACTGCGCCTGGCGCATCAGGCATCGTGCTTGATGCCGGCGTCCCGGAATCGTTTTTCAACCGGCTGATAACTTCAGCCCGGCTGAAATTTTTAGCCCGGCTGAAATTTTCAGCCAACCCTGCCCGGCGGGTTTTACGCCACTGGGTCGGCGCCATACCGAAACGCTGTTTGAACCGCTTGGCAAACGCGGCAGAATCGGAAAAGCCGCAGTCCAGGGCAATCCGTGTTACCGGGGCATCCGGGTCCATATTCAGGCGCATGGCCGCCTTTTCCACCCGGACACGCTGGATAAACCCGAACAGGGATTCGCCGGTCAGCGCTTTAAAGATCCGGTGGAAGTGGTATTTGGAGAAACAGGCCACCCGGGACAGATCATCCAGGGTCAGGGGCGCCTCAATGTGGTTCTCGATGTGGTCCATCACCCGGTTGATCCGGCCCTGGTAGGCCTTGAAAGTACTCTCTTTCTCCGGTTTGTGGTGATGATCCATTGCCATATTCTTTACACGTGTCCCACGGATTTGCGGCGGCACCGGTGCTGTGCGGTCAGCAGCCGCAGCGGTTCTGCCCGTTCAAGATCACGGCATCGTGAAAATCATGACCTGAATGCCGTGCAATGATCGGACATTTGACCTTGAAGAGGAAAAAAATCCTCGAATCCTCATGGGACAGGGTTTCATAGTTGCCCTGCCCTTTGGAGATAATCAGATCGGCCTGCTCATAGGCTTTCCTGAACCCGGGTGAACACCGCTCCACCAGGGTTCCCGGCAGGTCAAACCCGGAATCTATGACGGTGAGCTTATCCAGGATACCGATCTGGGCGGCATCCTCCAGGGTCGCATCATTCATGGCATACCCCCCGCGGACCACGTAGGTCACCCTGTCCCGCCCCAGGATATCCACCAGCAGCTGGTCAAAAACAATCTCACCGGCATTGTCCGCCAGCCAGAGGATGTTCCGGGCCCGGCCGACCCTGTCTTCGAATGCCTGGATATCACCTTTTATGGAATTGGACAGGGTGTCGGTAATCGTTGCATGCACCTCGTCGTGGGTGACTGCGGATTTGGCCCCAAAATCGATGATATTGCCGGCAATGGCCAGGCGAACGGCTGTTTCAAACGGGTTTTCAGAATCGGACACCATGGTCTGAAGCCCGTCAAAAAGATCCATGGCAAACCGGTTGTATTTCTGCTTGATCTCGCGGTAGGGATCTGCCACGCCGGTGAGCGCGCGGACCACCTTGAAGGTATGCCGGGCCATCATGGGGGGCGGGTAATCCGCCTCCTGATCAATCAGCGCCTGCATGACCTGCTTCATGATTTTCTGGTGAAGAATCTCATCATCTGTGGCCAGCCTTGCCGCATCAAGGCTGCCCCTGACGATACAGGGAAAACAATCATTAAAAATATTCATATGGAATCAATCCGGACTGCCCACGGGCAGCTATTTATTTTTTCATGTGGGGCAGAAATGGCCTTTCTTTGAAGCTCTTTCCGTCCCCTTTGCAATCCAGGCCAGCCATTTCTTAAGCAGGTTAAAAAAAAAGAAACCTGACCTGCGCCCGGTTGTCTCTGTAATTGGTTTTTTCACGTATTGCTCTACATTCCTTGACTTTATGCCCTCTACCATTTATATGGAATTTGATGAGGATAGAATATTTTTCATATTTTAGCCATAAAAAATATGTCCCCCTTCTCCTGATCCTGATCGCTGTTTTTTTCCCGCCTCCCGCTCCTGCTGACAGTGGCGTCACCGGTGAATACATCATCGTCGGACAGTCCTGTGCATTATCGGGCCCTGCAAGGGATCTGGGCATTCACATGAAAGCCGGTATTGAGGCGGCATTCAAACAATGCAATGAGGGTTCCATGGTAAACGGCCGCAAGGTCCTGCTGGTGTCCATGGATGACTACTATGAGCCGGGCCAGGCCATCCGAAACACCAACCACCTGATCTACATGGACAAGGTGTTTGCATTGATCGGCGAGGTGGGCACCCCCACGTCCAAAGCCGTGGTCCCCATTGCCGCCACAGCCAGAGTCCCATTTCTGGCACCCTACACAGGAGCCCGGTTTCTCCGTGAGCCGACCCACAAAAACGTGATCAATATCCGGGCCGGATACGACCAGGAGACCGAGCGCATCGCCCGATACCTGGTCGAGCAGAAATCATTCACCCGGATCGCCTGCTTTTACCAGAATGACAGTTACGGACGCGCCGGACTTGCGGGAATCAAGAATGCTTTGTTGAGACGCAACCTGAACCTGGTGGCCGTGGATACTTACCAGAGAAATACCCTGGCGGTCATGGGCGGGTTCCTGCGCATCCGGGCCGCAGATCCCCAGGCTGTCCTCCTGGTCGGCGCCTATCAACCGGCGGCTGAATTTATCAAGCTGGGCCGGGCCAAAGGCATGACAGACACCCTGTTCTGCTCCCTGTCCTTTGCCGGTTCAGGGTCGTTGAAAAGAGCCCTCAGGGACATTGAAACCGGTATTATCATCTCCCAGGTGGTTCCCTCTCCCGAGCATACCGACCTTGAAATCAACCGGGACTACCAGCAGGCCATGGCCGATTTCCAGCCGGAACTGAAACTGGGCTACATCTCCTTTGAAGGATACATTGCCGGCCGGTTTTTTATTGAAGCGGCCCGGCGGGTCACCGGCAAGCTGACACGGCATAAATTCATGAACACCATTGAACAGACACGGCACTTTAACCTTGGCGGTCTTGAGATGAAATTCGCTCCCAACGACCACCAGGGTCTGGACAGGATATACCTGACAACCATCAGGGACAATCGGATTGTTCCGCTGGATTAAGCAGCAGGGCATATATGCAACCATGGCAGGCAACCCCAGGCTGATATGAAAACACATAACATTCTCAACCCGAAATCCATCTCCGGAACCGGTTTTTTAACGGTCCTGACAACGATCCTGATCATTGCCCCCACCATCGGCCTGCTGTGGACCTATACCGAACACAAACAGAAACAAAGAGATATCGTCAATACACGGACCCGGTATATCGACTCCCAGAAAACCAAACTGAAAAATGATATCCGGAACGTCATCAATTTCATCGACTACAAGAAGTCCAACACCATTGACCGGATCAAGGCGATCAATACCCAGCGGGTGCACAATGCATACTCCCTTGCCTCCCATATCTACAGCATGGATCGTGACGCACTGGACCCGGACCGGCTCAAATTTCACATTATCGAAACCCTGAGGCCCTTCAGGTGGAACAACGGCACCGGATACTATTTTATCCTGGATATGGCGGGCAACACCTGGCTCAATGCAGACCGCCCGGACCTTGAGGGGCAAAATATCATGTCACACCAGGACATCTCCGGCAATTTCATCATCCGGGACATGGTCCGGCTGGCCCGGGACAATGAATCTGGATTTTATCAGTACGCCTGGACCAAACCGGGAATGGAGGGCCATCACCATATCAAGCTTACCTATGTGAAAAGCTTTGATCCGTTTGACTGGGTCATCGGTACCGGCTCCTACCTGGATGACATGACCGCCAATATTCAGGAAGAGGTGATCACCCGGATCCGGCAGATCAGGGATCACCAAAACCACTACATCTTTGTCCTGCAGAACAACGGCTTCTGCCTGAGCCACCCCATTGAGAAATTCAACAGGAGAAATATCATAAACGAAACAGCCGAAGACGGCCGGTTTATCATTAAGGAACTGCTGGAGATTGCCGCAGCAAAAGACGGCGGATTCCTGGAGTACCCATGGGAAAAACCCGTGGATGGTGAAACAGCCTCCAAACTGAGCTATGCCGTCCGGGTGAAGGATTGGAACTGGACCATCGGGGCAGGTATCTACCTGGATGATATTGACAATATCCTTGCCCGGGAGATGGCGCGGTTCAAGGAGGAGCTCAGGAACAATATCCTGATTATCATGTATATCTCCATCGGGGTGATCGTACTGGCACTGGTCGTGGGATTTATCATCACCCAGCGGCTCTACCGGGGGATATCCGCATTCACCGCATTTTTCAAGAAGGCGGCCAACGAAGATACACGGATCGATGATCAGGACCTGGTGTTTGCTGAATTCAAGATCCTGGGAGAGTTGGCCAACCAGATGCTGGAGGATCGAAACCAGAAGGAAAACGCCCTGAAGCAGTCCATCAGACAGACCGTCACCCTGCAGAACCTTCTCAAAAACATCACCGATTCCATGCCCTCGGTCCTGATTGCCGTAGACAAGGAACTCAAAGTGATCCAGTGGAACAAGCAGGCCGAGGAAAAGACCGGTAAAACCTTCGACCAGGTAGCCCTGTTACCGGTTCACACCGTATTTCCCCTGACAGATTCGGAGCAGGCCCTGATCAGCAAATCAGTGGAACGCGGTGTCCCCTGCATGGATACCCGGGTGGAGAAGCAAAGTGTTTTGGGCGCCTCCTACGAAAATATTACCATCTACCCCTTGGTGAATGACCACATTACCGGGGCCGTGATCCGGATCGACGATGTGACGGAGAATATCAAGATGGAAGAGATGATGATCCAGTCGGAAAAAATGATGTCTGTGGGCGGCCTGGCTGCTGGCATGGCCCATGAAATCAATAACCCGCTGTCCGGCATCATCGGCAATACCGATGTTTTGAAGAACAGACTGTTCAATGATCTTCCCGCCAACCATGATGCTGCGTCTCAACAGGACATTGGATTTGAAAAAATCAAGGCCTATGCCCATCAGCGGGAACTGGACCTGGCCCTGGAAAACATCAGGAAAGCCGGGTCAAGGGCCGCCACCATTGTCAGTGATATGCTGTCCTTTTCCAGGAAATCCGCATCCAGCTTTGCCATGATGGATCTTTCAAAGCTCCTTGACAAGACCCTGGAACTGGCATCCACCAACTATGACCTGAAAAAGCGGTTTGATTTCAAGCAGATCAAGATACACCGCAACTACCAGCCGATCCCGAAAATCCCCTGCGAAGGCAGTAAAATCCAGCAGGTGTTCCTGAACATCCTCACCAACGGTGCCCATGCCATGGCCCAGAATACAGATGAAGATTCGCCCGCATTCAACCTGACCATCCGCCAGGACAACACCTTTGCCATCGTGGAAATCCAGGATAACGGACCGGGGATGGATAAAGAAACAGCCAAACGGATATTCGAACCCTTTTTCACCACCAAGGAGGTGGGCATCGGCACCGGACTCGGCCTGTCCGTATCCTACTTTATTGTCACGGACCATCACAAGGGCAGTATCAAGGTGGATTCCAGCCCGGGCAAGGGCACCCGCTTCACCATCCAGCTTCCCAAAGCCCACCGGGCATAGGAAAATACCTGTTGCGGGCCCTGCCCGGCTCAATCCATGAGCAGCATGAAAATGCCGGGGTGGGTGACTGCATCCATGCCGAATTCAAACGCGCCCGGGTCCGGTGCCCTGCCTTTATAATTGTGATTAATGCCGGGGATCAGGACACCCTGGTCGATCAGTGTGCTGCTTTTTTTGAGCCTGAAATCCCCGCTGCCCGGATCCTCGAACAGGGGATCCGCACTCAGCCCGTGGGTCTCATGTCCGGTGGCAGCGGCAAATGCTGAAAGTGTGGTGTACCGTGTGCCGTCCCACCGGACAAGATATGCGGCATCGTGGTTCCACAGGGTGTCATAGTCAAAATCTACCGGCTGGGATGCGTTATAGTTCTCCACGGCATAGTCCGTGCCCACGTAAATATTGTTCCGGCTGTACACCTTGTCCCATGACCCCGGCGCCTTGATGTAAAGGCCGTTGTTACTGGAATACACCGCATCACAGGTGTTGTGGAAAAGATAAATCGCGCCGGACTTGTCATATCCGCTGTTGAATTTAAACGGGCTTCCCGTGTAGCTGTGGTTGCCAACACCAGTCCGGTAAATCAGGTTGGAAAATGCATACACCGGACCCTTGTACACCGGGGCCACAGAGATCCCCATGAGAATGTCATAAAAGGTGTTTTTCCACAGCCGAACATTACTGGCCGTGCCATCCACTTCCACCCCGTCATCCCCCATATTGTAAACCGTGTTCTCGTAGACATCGGTCTCATTGGTCACCAGCGAGGTGGAACCGGGACTCACCCCGAACCCGTCAAAATCATCGTGAAAGGTGTTCCGGCGGATAATATTGCCCCGGCCGTCCACGGGTGAGTAAAACCGGATGCCGCCGTCTTCATAGCCGCCCATGCTCTTGATCTCGCTCCAGGGCCAGTCCAGGATGGAATCGTAGAACTCACAGTTTTCAATCACGTTCCGCCCCGAGTTTCTCTTGATGCCCACCCCCAGGTCATTGTGGCTGAATGTGCAGCCTTTGACCAGGTTACTGCTGCCGTTGTTGATGTAAATCGCCTTGGCCCAGGACCCCGATCCATACAGGGTAAATCCCAGGTTGATCAGGTAGATATAGTCCTGTTCAATGGTAAAAGCAGTGTTGGCGCCTGAAATCGCCACATCCACCCCGGCCGGATTCACATTGCCCAAAAGATGCAGGTACAACTGATCACCCGAAAGAAAATACCCGGAGATACCGTGGACCAGCTGGGTCAAATCATCCAGTGATGCATAGGGGAACAGGCGCTTGTTCCCTGCCATGGCAAACCGCGTATTCACCGCATTGATCGTGGTACGGTACACCCCGCTCCCTGAATTGACCCAGGCCAGGGTTTCTGAGGAGCGGCCGCTGATGGTCACCGTCTCACCGTCATGGGCCGTGATCACGATGGGCCGTTGCGCGGTCCCGGATGCCGGGATATTCATTGCCTGGGCAGGATAGGTGCCGCCCCGCAGCACCAGCTTTACCCCGGGGCCGAGTTTCGACAAACCCGAGGACAGGGAGCAGGGATCGTTCAAGGTGCCGCTGCCCGTGCCCGAGGGGCTGGCATAATAAACCTGTTCCGGTGCGGGAATGACAATCTCAGGCCGGGTGCTGCTGCTCCCGCTGACCTGGACATTGTCCAGTGCCGGGCTGTCCGGGTCCTCAAAGGTCACGCGGACATCGTACACCGTGCCGGGAGACAGCATAAAGAGGCTGCCTACAAACAGGTCTTGCGAAACCCGGGTCAGGGGAAAGCCTTCCATGAAATCGTTGGCTCCGGTGCGGTATGAGAGACGGGCTGTGGCATTGGACTGGGGATCATCCCCTGTCAGCGTTGCGATCAATCCCATGGAGTGAAAGGTGCCGTATAGTTCCAGGGAGGGAACCGCACCGGCGGGTGTGAGGCCTGTGAAAAAGATAACAGCCGCAAATATCCAGAATAGTGGCATTATGACAACCCTGTTCATATCCGTCGTTCCTTTGTTTCAATATATATTGGCGTGTTGAATCATGGCCCTGGAAAACTGATCCAGCAGCAGCGAGTCCAGGTTCCACCGGTGCCAGTAAAGATCCACCCGGATATGGTGCTCCGGTGCGAGGTCCAGCAGGCCCCCGGACCGAACCTGTGAAAGGGACTGAAGATCCGGGATCATTCCGCATGCCGCCCCGGTAATGATCATCCGGGCAAAAATTTCCGATGACGGCACATAGTGGATGTTGGACAGTGACATCCGACG
>QZLA01000262.1 GCA_004796375.1 Desulfobacteraceae bacterium | reverse complement strand
GAGAAGAAACCCGGCCTTAAAATCGTGGGTCGGGTACACACCGATCGGGGGATTTTTATCGATGGGGTCCAATGCCCAGGATGGTGTCATGGCAAAGAAAATAATCAACAGGATCGATACCTTTTTCATGATGACACTCCCTGTTTTGATTGTGGTCATATTTGGGGGTTATCCACCCAACTGGGTCTTTTTTTCAGTCAGAAAAGCCACGCTGGAGTCGGTGGACAGTTCAAACCAGATGGGAAAGTGGTCCGAGATCTGATTTCGGCGCCAGTATTTCAAAAAGTAACTCTCCAGCGCCTGGGCGTCATTTTCCAGATCCTTGCTGCCCCCGTAAACCGCAATCATCTCGTTCTTGTACTCTCTGTGCTCATCTTGCCGAAAAACAAAATCAAAGGGATTCAATACGTCCCCGATACCCATACCACCCCCATCCATGGCAACCTGGAAGTATTGATTCTGCTTCAGGAAAAGCCGGTCATAAGCTTCGGTCTGGGAGGCGTTGGTGTCCTTACCAACAAGCCCGTCAACCTCTGAGTAGCCTGCCTGGTTGATCCAATCAATTGCCGGGTCGTCTTTCCCATCGTAAAGGTTGAAATCGCCGCACAGGACCAGGTTTTGTGTCCCGAGCCCGTCAGTTTTTTCCTTGAGTGCCGCCAGCAGCAGGCGGATCTCCTCTTTACGAAAGGCAACATCATCGGCGTCATCTCCCGGGTGAAGATGGAGGTTAATCATGGCAAACGCCTTCCAGCCAGCCTTGAAACCGGTAATGTACGGCGTACGCTTCAACTGCTTGATGTTGGACCCTTGGGTAATATCCGGCCACAGCACAATTTCCCCGGCAAGACCGGATAAGCGGACCCGTTTGTTGTTGAACAGATAGGCGCTCCGTTCGGAGTTCCCGCTGTCGCCGTCGGTAATGTCGTTGATAATGTAATCCCAATCGCTGCCCAGAATTCGCATAATGATCTGGAGATCTTTCAGTGTCGACTTCACCTCCTGAACAGCAACCAGATCAAAGCGGGCAATGATCTCTGCGATGTAAAAGTAGGCCTCGTAAAGACGCTGCTTGGTGTGACCGAACTCCTTGATGTTCCAGCTTGCGACCAGGAGATTCTCATCCGCCTTTCGACTCGGGACCTGTTCTTCAAGCCCTTGCTTCAAGCGGATCACGTTCGTAATCGTCCGCACTTTTTCATTGTCCGTCATGTCCGGAAACACGAGTGCATAGTCTCGATGCTCATAATCAGATTGCGGACGCAAATCGTTGTAAAATGGCATTTTTCTCTCCTGTTTTTTGTATAGATAAAGATCTACTATACACAAAAGTTATCCGCTTCGTTTTGAAATCGGGTGGTTCTTGTTTAATTGAAGGAGGTCCCATAAATTTCCATATAAGTCTTTGAACACGGCAACCATCCCATAGTCTTGTTCTTTAGGCTCTCTAACAAACTCTATTCCTTTGGATTTCATATCTTCATAATCGCGCCAAAAATCGTCACTATTTAGAAACAGAAATACCCGACCGCCGGTTTGGTTACCAATAAATGGCTCCTGCTCCGGCTTGGAAGCACGAGCTAGGAGCAATGTTGTTCCTTTAGATCCAGGGGGGGAGACCACGACCCAACGTTTATCTTGTTCGGGTTGATAGGTATCTTCGATTAATTCGAAGTGTAACTTTTGTGTGTAGAACTCAATCGCTTCATCATAATCCCTGACTACCAAAGCGATATGCACAATGGACTGTATCATTTTTCCTCAATTCATTCTTCGTAGAACGTTTCAAAATCACTGGTGAAATCCCGAGTATTTTGATTGTTGCGTTTTTTTCAGGAAATATCAGCGTACAACTTAAAGGTAAAACAAGAATATTTTTTATTTCTGTTCTTCATTGATCGCGGCTTTGTTCGATAATTGAGATAATATCTGACCATGCATTAAGATCCTCTTTCCATGATTCGGGTATGGATTCCAATCCATTATACGCACCCAATATGAATCCGGTGAGCATGCCCCTTGCTGAACTGTCTCCGCCGGCATTGATGTTCTCTACAAGTGCTTCGTTAAGATCATCTTCATATTTTAGTATTAAATGTATGGTTGATTGAAGTGCGCCAATTGTCGAACATGCCTGGCCCATCTGAGCAATTGCACCAGGTGTATCTTGCGTTATACTTTGCCTGCCGGATGTCACGAGGTGATGGAGTTCAAATGAATCAGACATGATCTCAAGGCTTCTGTCAATCGCCTGGGTGGGTGTTTTTCCTTCCAAAACACCCATAAACGCATGGGCAAAAAATTCTGCGGTATCCAAGACAACGGGGGTGTTATGGGTCATGGCTGTTTGTGCTCTTGCGGCTTGAATAAAGTCTGATTCGTTATTTAATATGAGCAGGCTTAATGGGGCTATTCTGGCTGCGCCGCCAAGATCCGTTGACCCTGATCCACCTTTATTCGCGTCATGGTTTTTAATGGTTGTTTTTGTGGCCTGATCAACATAGCCCTTATAGTCTTTAAAAAGATCAAGCCAATCCTGCTTGAAACCCTCCGGGTCAAAACCTGATCGCTGATGAATTGATTCCATGAGCCGCATGGTTTGATCCCCATAATGGGTAAAATCACCCTTTTGTTTCATCCCATGATAGGGCGCTAGGCCAGGTGCTGCGATTTTTTCCAATCTTCCAAATTCTTTTTGTATGTCATTGATGTCGTATACCCAGTGCACACCCAGTGACAGGGCATCGGCGATGAATGAGGCAAGTATGCCATCTTTTATTTTTTGATGCATGATCAAATCTCCTTATTTGTTTAACCGGGTAACTCAGTGCCTTCGCTCATGATCCGGATATAGGCTTCATAAGAATACAGGCGATTACGTTTCCGGCCGGTTATTTCTTTCACGATACCCAGCTGTTCAAGTTCACGCAGGCAGGCATTAACCGTAGCAGGTGACAGCTGCGTTTTCTCCTGGACCCAGTTCGGTGAAGCCATTGGGCGCTCGAGCATGGCCTTATGAACGATATGGGCCGAACCGGACATACGTTTGAGTCCGTTAATGCGCAACCCGTCATCAGCAGACAGGGTCATCAGCTGCTGAGCGGTTTCAACTGCCTTTGTGGCTGTATGAATAATGGCGTCGGCAAAAAAATCGAGCCACATCTCCCAGTCACCGGTCCGTCGTACTTGGTTCAGGAGGTCATAGTACCGTTGCCGGTATGTTTTGAAATAGAGGCTGAGATACAGCATCGGTTCCCTGAGGACTTTTTCAGCGCACAGCAACAG
>QZLA01000266.1 GCA_004796375.1 Desulfobacteraceae bacterium | reverse complement strand
TGCACCTGAATGGATTTATGGGAGCAGATCTCCATGACACGTTGTAATGTCTGTGACTCAATACGCATATGTCATCCCCGGATCAGGGTAGAGCGTTTTCCGGTTTTCACCGGTGTGTGTTTCAGCGCCGCATGGTGATGAACGCCTTTTTTGGGTGCGGACGATTTATTTGGAACAGTACAATAAATTCGAGGATAAGGCAAAAAAATCTTTCAGGTAATTCCGGTATGCCCCCTCATGTATATTAATTTTTGAAAATCCGCATAATCATGGTAGAATCGTCAGAATATATCCTTTTAGATATTGTCCTTTGAATCAATTACCCAAACGTATCGCAGGTGAGATCATGTCAAACCGAAAAGTAAAACCTGAAAGAGACCTGGAAAAAACCTACTCATTGAAAGAATTTGTGAGTAAACTCAGGCGGCTGGCTGACAGCCTTGAACAGAACAAACGGTTTCGTATTCAGATTGCCAACGAACGGATATCGGTACCACCGGATGCCCTGTTCAATATCGAGCATGAACGTGAAGGCCGTATGGAGGAGATTGAATTCCAGGTAAAATGGACGGTCCCTGAAAAATAGCAGAGCCACTTCCCCCAAAGGAAGCGGCTCTGTTAAGGCAGGTTTAATTCAGCTATTCGTTTACAGGAAACGGCCGGTGGAGAAACGTATCATACACCGGAGCCATGCTGAAAAAGTTGGGGTCAAATACCGGCTGCATCTGGGCATCCATAAGGATATTGCCCGATTCGCCCAGGGGCAGCATGCTTTCAATACGGACCGGCCCGTCAGGACCCATTTCAACACAATGGGCATAGGTTGATCTTGATGAGGTCGGCAGTGAGTGGAGCGGTCCCACAATTTCATGGGTATAGGTCATCTGCCCGCGTTTACCCACGCCCCACGGGCGCTCACCAAGGGTCGCCAGTGCATTATCCAGGGCCTGGACAATGATTTCGTAGGCAGTCTGGGGCGCCCCCGGATCCTGGAGGTTGCTGAACCAGTCATAGCGGTTGGTCAGACTGGCGCCAAAACCGGGAAGACCATGGAGCAGCATGTTGAAGAGAACGATCCGACTCTCGTCCATGGCCAGCTCGTCATTAAAGGTCAGGTAAAGCACCTCGCTGATCCACTCATTCATCAGGACCCAGCCGTCAGACCGGTCAGTACCGGTAGCCCACATGGATGGGCCGCCTTCGACAAAATGGCCGTCCCAGGCATTTAAAATATCCACGGCAGCATTGCGGTCAGCGGTCGGGTCAGCCTGGATGGCAGCCATGAAGTCTGTTTTCACGAATTTCCAGGGGTTTCCTCCGTCACCATAGGTATCACATTCAGAGGAGAGGAAACGGTTTCTCACCGAGTCAGTGGATGCAATGTAAAGGGCAAGATCCCTGATGTTTTCAAAGGTCAGGTTGTTGTTCGATGCCAGATAATCCTCCAGTACATGGGCCCTGTGGAACGGGCCAAAGTAGTAGGATGAGGTGTTGGGCGGATTGGCATAGTCCACGCTGGCTTTGCTGTTCCATCCGCTGTAGAATCCGCGCTGGGAGTTCCTGTCCGTGGCCAGGGGCTTGAGTTCAAGTGGATCGGGCCACTCTGCGCAGGTGCCCGCCACCTGGGGGAACCGGGTATTGACATCAGGGTCTCTGACCGGATCGAAACCGGACATCCAGTAGGCGATATTGCCGTCCCGGTCAGCATAACAGTAATGCTGGGAAAGGGTCACTTTGCGTATCGCTGTGCCGAAATCATCCATACTCTGGGCGCGGGCGAGATCCAGGTAAGTGCCGACAATGCCGAACTCCTTGCCCCAGTGGGCGTATTTCCAGGTAATGACCGGATCGGAATTTATGACCGGGCCGTGAACGGTTCGGTAAACCGGCAGGATATGGTCAGGCTGCCCCGCCACTTTGATCACCTCGGTACGGTGCAGGAAAACCATGGAGGGGTCATCCAGGAAATAATCCAGTGTGTGGGCATGGCCAACCTGCATGGACCAGGCATGATGTGGTGTCCGTCCGATGACAATGGCCGGCATTCCCGGGATGGTCATTCCGGATATGTTCAGCCCGCCGGCCTTGATGGATCCTTCCGTAACAATAGAGGGCACAGAAAATCTGAATGCATGGTCCATCTGCGGCCCTGAGTAGATAATCGGGTTGCCTGTGGCGGTTTTATCACCATCAACCACCCAGGCATAGCTGCCCATTTTCACGAATGCATTGATTTTTTTCAAATTGGCAATGATCTGCTCATCATTTTTCTTGATCCGGTTGTAGATTTTTTCAAAATCATAGGTGTTGTCTGCCAAAAGCTTCTTGAGTTTCGGATGAATCTTGAAGGCCGGTGTGGAGGCCTTTGCCATGGCCGAACGCGGATCACCCTGGATGTAGGTCACCGCATCAGGATCCTGGGTCCATCTCATGTCGGCAAACATGTGGTTGTAGGTGGTTGGAAACAGGGCCATCAGCTTCTGGTACAGGGCCATGTTATCAATTTGTCCTCGTTCCGTGGCCTCACCGTCAAAAAACCTGAGCATATTGGTGGCCCAGGCCAGGATGTCGGTAGGTGTCCAGTCTTCAGGGACAAAGTCAATTCCCAGGGATGCGCCCACGGCCTGGAATTCAAAGGGGAGTTGTGTGCGGTCCTTCTTGACCTCGTTAATCCTGCGGTTGAATCCGGCGCAATACCCGAGGAGTGCATCCTTTGACT
>QZLA01000386.1 GCA_004796375.1 Desulfobacteraceae bacterium | reverse complement strand
GAGCCGGTGCTGCCGAACAGGAACAGGTTCCTTCCCTGCATGATGGATCGGTCAAGCTCAAGTGTATCAAATGCGTGTTGTGCCGCATGAAGAATCAGGTCATCCGGGCAGTTCAGGGCATCATGCTCGCCGAGGAACAGTGAATTGTAGTTGATCAGGTCTTGGCCATACAGGCGTTTGAGCCTTTCCACCTGCGTCTTGATGCCGGACATCGGTCTTGCGGCAAACGGAACCGGGTTTTTCACCGCACAGAACCGGCATTTATACAGGCACCCGTCAGAGATGTTCAATGGTATCAGGTCATAATCCACGTGCCGGGCATCGGGCGGCAGGACGGTCAGCCGGCGCCCCAATAGGTCAAAGAGCATATTGGCTTTTAATTCAAGATGCTCCGGCGTGTTTTTGCGGATTCCCCGGATCAATTCCGGATATTGGTGTTCCAGGTCAGGGTGTGTGTAAAACAGGTCCAGCAGAAGGGGGTGCCAGTGATTGACAACTTCGGACACCTCGGGCCGGTCAAAGGGTTTGCCGCCCAGAAGCCCGTTGGTGGGATAGTTCAGATTGGGCAGGTAATATTCTCCGATCGATTCAAACACCCCGGCGTATCCGCCGGTGGAATAGTAGATCCAGTCGTTGGCTGCGGTGCGTTTCATCCATTCTGACGGGTCTGTCCAATCGGATGATTTGGACTTGGCGTGACGGATTTCGTGATTCCGGTTAAACAGAAGATGGAACTCTCCGGTTTCGATTTCAGAATAGCGGCCGTAATGCACCGGAAAACTGACCTTGGTGTAGGCGGTCATCCCGGTTTTTTCCGAGTGAATTTTTACCAGGGGTGACGAAAGGGCGGTCTGCTGTTTTACATTAACCATGGGGGCTGTTATTATCATTTTTAAATAGTGTCGAACCACCCATACAATTTGCAGCATGGTTTTGGCAACAATAATTTGCAGACAAGGAGAGAAACTGTTGCACCTGTTATTCCTGGAACCCTTTTTCGGTGGCTCCCACAAGGACTTTGCACTGGGGCTTCAGGCCCACTCCGCCCATGATATTGAATTGGTGACGCTTCCCGGAATCTATTGGAAATGGCGGATGGCCGGGGCGGCCCTGGAGTTTCTCAGGCAGGTGCCTCATTTCGGGCGCTATGACGGCATTGTTGTCACAGACATGATGAATTTATGTGATTTGATTGCCCTGGCAGGCGAGCCGTTGCCGTCGGTGATCCTTTACTTTCATGAAAACCAGGTGACTTACCCGGTATCCCGACATGAACGGTCAAGTCATTATCTTGGGGCGGTCAACCTGTCCTCTGCCCTGGCCGCGGACCGGGTGGTGTTCAACAGCCACTATCACAAGGATGCCTTTTTAAAAGGGGTGGCACAATTTATCCAGAAATGCCCGGATATGAATTTTTCGCAACGCATTGACGATATCCTACTAAAATCGTCGGTTTTATATCCGGGGTGTTTTTTTTCAAAAAAAAATGGCCTTTCCTGGGAAGAAAAACCTCAACCACCTGTTATCATATGGAATCACCGGTGGGAGCATGACAAAAACCCCGAACCGTTTTTTCATGCCCTCACTGTGATCAAGGAGAAGCAAATCCCTTTCAGGCTGGCGCTTCTGGGGGAGAGGTACCCCAATATCCCCGATGTCTTTATTGAAGCCAGGGAACGATTCAGCCAGGAACTGGTGAGTTATGAATTCCTGGAATCCCGGGAGGCATATTACGAATGGCTTGCCAAAGGAAGCATTGCCGTGTCAACGGCTAACCAGGAGAACTTTGGCATTTCAATGGTAGAGGCGGCCCGTTTCGGGGCAATTCCCCTGGTACCTGACCGGTTGTCCTACCCGGAAATTATTCCTCAGGCCTGCCATGAATCATGTGTTTATCAGAGTCAAAGGGATTTGATTTTAAAGCTGGAAACTATTCTAACCCACCCATACCATTACAAAAACATCTCGGAAACCCTGGCAGGTGCCATGCAGGATTTTGCCTGGTCCAGGGTAATCGCTTCCTATGATCATCTGTTTGAAAATACATTTAGAAATTTGTAATTTTCTTCTTGACGGCTATAAATTTTGTCGGTACAAGTGAAGTTTCTTGTATGAAATTTCGGGGTTAATACAGCTTTCCAAAGTATTTCAGCAAGGATTTTTAGCAAAAAAAACATACGGTTTTTTTAAGTGAGCAGTGTTCCTGGTTAGGATGAAACACTGAGGTCACCGGTAATTGTATTTGCTGTAAAAAACCACTTTAATTTGGATATGGATAATTTAGGATGCAGCTTTCTCAACAACAGATAGATTTTTGTATGGAATGCGGGGTCTGCACCGGGTCCTGCCCTGTGAGCATGACGCTTGAAGGGTTCTCTCCGAGGCAGATGATCAAGCGGACAATGGCAGATCCTGAGGGTGATATACTGGAAAGTAAGGACCTGTGGGCCTGCCTGAGCTGCTCGCGGTGCTCGGACCGGTGCCCGGTCAAGATCGATTTTCCGGCCTTTATCCGAACCTTCAGGGAAAAGGCGGTTGAAAAGGGAAACACACCGCGGCTGAGTCATCACGGCATGTTCCAGACCATCAGTTCCATCCAGGCCGCAGGCACGGTTCAGAATCGGATTCAATGGGCAAAAGAGGCCGGGCAGATTGCCGAGACCGGAGATTATTTCTATTTTACCGGGTGTATCCCGTATTATGATGTGGCATTCAAGTATCTGGATCTGCAGATGATCGACCACGCAAAAAACATTGTCAGGATCCTGAACAGGATGGGGATCGAGCCGGTTGTCAGTAATGATGAATGCTGCTGCGGACATGATGCCTGGTGGAACGGGGATGAAACCACATTCTCAAACCTGGCCGGTCAGAATATGAAAACCATAAAACAAAGCGGTGCAAAAACGGTCATTTTCGGCTGTCCTGAAGGGTATTCCGTATTTCGGGAAGGCTATGCCCAGATGTTTGGAGAGTTAGAATTCGAGATCATCCACATCACTGAGTTTTTGGCCCGTGAACTACCTGAATCCGGTTTGGCCTTTAAACCGGAAAGTACGGATGAAACCATTACATTCCAGGATCCCTGCCGCCTCGGGCGTCGTTCAGGCATTTATGAAGCCCCCCGTGAATTGATCCGGAAGGTCAGCAACGGGCACTACAAGGATATGGCCCATAACCGGGAGAATGCCATCTGTTGTGGCACCACTGCATGGATGGAATGTTCGGCCTGTTCAAAAGCAATGCAGATTCAACGTTTGGAAGAGGCATCACAGATCGGTGCAGACACCATTGTCACGGCATGCCCCAAATGCCAGATCCATCTGACCTGCACCAAGAAGAATACGAATCAGGATATCAGGGTCGTGGATCTGATGTCTTATATCGCAGACCATCTGGAATAGAACCTGTCATTTTTTGGAGTGAATATGAGTACCAACCCCAACCCTAACAACGCCAGCGCCGATATCAAAGGTTCGGTCATGGTTATCGGCAGCGGGATTGCCGGTATGCAGGCTGCACTGGACCTTGCGGACTCTGGATTTTATGTGCATATCGTTGAGAAGTCCCCGTCCATCGGCGGGGTGATGGCCCAGCTGGACAAGACGTTTCCGACCAATGACTGTGCCATGTGAGTCATCTCACCCAAACTGGTCGAGGTCGGCCGGCACCTGAACATAGAACTTCACACCCTGTCCACTGTCAATCATATTGACGGTGAGGCCGGAAATTTTCAAGTCTCCGTGACCAAATCCCCCCGCTACGTGGATATGGACAAGTGTATTGCCTGCGGGGAGTGTACCAAGAAGTGCCCCGGGAAAACTCCGGATGAATTTGACCAGGGATTGAGAAAGCGCAAAGCCATTTACGTGCAGTACCCCCAGGCGGTTCCATTGAAATATGTCATCGACCCTGAGCGATGCATCAAGTTGACCAAGGGAAAATGCGGGACCTGTGAAAAGGCGTGTCCCGCCGGTGCCATCAATTATGATGATCAGCCGGAAACCGTTGATATCAATGTGGGATCCGTCATCCTGGCTTCAGGCTTTAAGCCCTTTGACCCGAGTGCCCTGGATCATTACCAGTATGCCAACTATCCCAATGTGGTCACCAGTATTGAATTTGAGCGGATCTTGTCTGCCGGAGGCCCCACAGAAGGCCATATCCAGTGCTATCCGGACAAGCGTGAGCCTAAAAAGATCGCCTGGCTGCAATGTATCGGATCACGGGACATGAACCGGTGCGATAACAAATACTGCTCATCGGTCTGCTGCATGTACGCTGTCAAAGAGGCCATGATGGCCCGGGATCATATCTCAGGAGATTTTGAATCAGCCATCTTCTATATGGATATGCGGACCTATGGAAAGGACTTTGAGGCCTATTATGAGCGGGCCAAAGATGACGGTGTCCGTTTTGTCCGCTCCCGGGTGCATACCATTACCCAGAATGATGATCACTCCCTGGCGCTGAGTTTTGTAAGCGAGACAGGCGAGTTGATGATCGAAAATTTTGACATGGTCGTACTGTCCGTGGGTATGGAGACCGGCGCGGAGCTGGCCGAGCAGGTGCGATCGTTTGGGATCGATCTCAATGCCAACAATTTTGTACAGACATCGGGATTCAACCCGGTGGCATCATCACGTGACGGCATCTTTGTTTGCGGTGCCCTGCAAGAACCCAAAGACATCCCCCTGGCAGTGATGGAAGCCAGTGCCGCTGCCTGTGATGCCGGTGCCCGGCTGGTGCAGGCGCGGGGTGAGCTGACCCAGGCCAGGCAGTACCCGTCTGAAAAAAAGATTGGTGAGGAACCGCGCATCGGTGTATTTGTCTGTAACTGCGGCTCCAACATCGGCGGCATTGTCAATGTACCCGAGGTGGCCGAATATGCACGGACACTGCCCCATGTTGCCTACGTGGAGGAAAATCTGTTCACCTGTGCCCAGGACACCCAGGATAAAATGAAGGCCGTGATCGACTCCCAGGACCTGAACCGGATCGTGATTGCGGCATGCACCCCCAGAACCCACGAGGCCCTGTTCCAGGAAACACTCAAGGATTCCGGTTTGAATCAGTACCTGGTCGAAATGGTGAACATCCGGAATCAGTGTTCCTGGGTCCACTCAAAAGAACCTGAGCTGGCGACAGCCAAGTCTAAGGACCTGGTCCGGATGGCGGTTGCCAAGGCCGCACTGATGCAGCCCCTGGCCCAGCCCAGTGTCAATATCACCCAGAAAGGACTGGTGATCGGCGGCGGGTTGTCCGGTCTGACCGCAGCCATCGGCCTGGCCGACCAGGGATATCATGCAACCCTGATCGAACAGAGCCCGGTGCTGGGCGGGAATGCACTGCTCCTGAACGAGACCTGGGACGGAGAATCGATTTCTCACAATATGTCCGCCCTGATCGACAAGGCCAGGAATCACGAACGGGTTGACATTTATACGGATGCCACTGTCAAAGCCTCCTCCGGGTTTGTCGGCAACTTTAAAACCACCATAACAGCGGGTGAGCAGGAGATCGAGGTGGATCATGGCGCTCTGATCGTCGCCACCGGCGCCAAAGAGAGCCGGCCTGAAGAATATCTCTATGGTGAGGATGAACGGGTAATGACCCACCTGGAGATGGACAATGCCCTGATCAACAGTCATGGTGTTGTTAACAATGCCTCTTCTGTTGCGTTTATCCAGTGTGTGGGATCACGGGAGCCGTCAAGACCCTATTGCTCAAAGGTGTGCTGCACCCATTCAATGAAGTCGGCCATCAAGCTCAAAGAGATGGATCCGGACAAGGATGTGTTTGTCCTGTACCGGGATATCAGAACCTATGGACAGCGGGAACAGCTCTATCAGAAAGCCAGGGAGCTTGGCGTTATTTTTATCCAATATGAGGTGGAGAATAAACCACGGGTTACCGGTACACCGGATCACCTGACGCTCACGGTCCGGGATCATGTCCTGGATGTGGATATGGAAATTGATACCGATATCCTGGTTCTGGCCACAGGCATCATCCCTCCGGAGAATTCCGAGCTGGCCAGGATGTTCAAGCTCAGCCTGAATGACGACCAGTTTTTCATGGAGGCCCATGCCAAGCTCAGACCGGTGGATGTTGCATCGGACGGGATATTCCTGGCCGGTATGGCCCACTATCCAAAACCGGTGGAAGAAAGCATCGCCCAGGCCAAGGCGGCCGTTTCCCGGGCCTGTGTGGTCCTGTCAAAGGACAGCATCACCGTGGATGGTATTGTCTCACGGATCAACACCGTCATGTGCCGCGGGTGTGCCCAGTGTGAGGAGGCCTGTGCATTTGGTGCCATTGTGATGCAGGACCAGGAAGATGGTTCCAGGCGTGCCGTGGTTCAGGCGGCCCTTTGCAAAGGCTGCGGGGCATGCAGTGTGGCTTGTCCGACCGGAGCGGCCGGTGTGTATCATTTTGATAATGAAGTGCTGACCATGGTAGAATCAGCGCTGGAGATATAGGTGTGAAAGGATATGGAAATGGGCCAGGAGTTTAATCCCAAGATCATTACGTTTGCCTGCAACTGGTGTTCATACGCGGCAGCAGACCTTGCCGGTGTCAGCCGTGTGCAGTATCCGCCCAGTATGAAAATCATCCGGGTCATGTGTTCCGGCGGGATCAATCCCAACTACATACTGAAAGCGTTTGAACGCGGTGCGGACGGTGTCCTGGTCTCGGGCTGACATATGGGAGACTGCCATTACCTGGACGGTAATGTAAAAGCGCAAAACATGTTTGACATGACCAAGGAGCTGCTCTCCCTTCTGGGGATCGATGAGCAGCGGGTCAGATTGGAATGGATTTCATCCGCAGAGGGCAACAAGTTTGCACAGGTGGCCAATGAGTTTACCCAGAGCATCAAGAATCTCGGCCCCTGCAGTATCAGGCGGGCCGCGTGACACCTCACGCTGCTTCGCGTGACACCTCACGTTGCTCCGCGTGACACCTCACGTTGCTTCGCGTGACACCTCACGTTGCTCCGCGTGATACCTCACGTTAATTGGAGTGAAGTGTCACGTACGCGGAAGGTATCAAACGGGCGCGAGGTGCGGCGCGTGGGGGAAGTGTCCCTCTGGATTTAAATAAACAGTTCTCGAACAGGAGATAGGTTGTGACAAAGGATATACTCGTCCTTGGCGGCGGTATCGCCGGTATCCAGTCTTCACTGGATTTAGCAGAGATGGGGTTCAAAGTCTACCTGGTGGAAAGTCTGCCCAGTATCGGCGGTAAAATGGCCCAACTGGACAAAACATTTCCCACCAATGACTGTGCCATCTGAATTTTATCGCCAAAGATGCTGGATGTCGGTCGACATCCCAATATAGAGTTAATGGCATACAGTGAGCTGGACGCACTGGAGGGGGAGGCAGGCGCCTTCAAGGCCACGGTGCGTAAAAAAGTGAGGTATGTGGATGAGGCCAAGTGTACGGGATGCGGGGCGTGTGCGGAAGCATGCCCTACACCGGTACCTGACCGATATAATGAAGGGCATGCAGAACGCAAAGCCATCTATTCGTGGTTTGCACAGGGCATTCCATCCACCCATGCCATTGATACGGAATACTGCCGGGTGATGAACGGGAAAAAGTGCGGGATATGCCAGAAGAAATGTGAAGCCGGTGCCATCGATTTTGAGCAAAAAGAAGAGATTCTCTCCCTGGATGTGGGGGCGGTCATTGTCGCAACCGGTTATGATGTGTTTGATCCTTCCAAAATGCCTGAATACCGCTACACAGTGCTCGACAATGTGGTCACGGCCATGGAGTTTGAGCGCTTTCTGTCTGCTTCAGGCCCTACCGAGGGGCATATATACCGACCCTCGGATCTCAAGCTGAAGGCCGAGCGGGCAGACCTGGCTAAGAAAGCAGCCAAGTCCATGAAAATGCTGAAAAAAATTGAGGATAAGCACGGCCAATCTTCCAAGGATTTTTTTGAATCATTTGATATGGATACGGCAGATGACGACCAGAAAAAATGGGCTGCAAAATATGAGGCGTATCTGGAGGTGGCCAAGCCGCTGGCAAGGCTTGAAGAGAAACTGGCCGGCACGGGTACGGCCAAGAAACTGGCGTTTATCCAGTGCGTGGGGTCCCGGGATCTGAGATTTTACCCTTTTTGTTCCGGTTACTGCTGTATGCATTCCATCAAGGAAGCGATCATTGCCCATGAGCATGACAATGAGACCAACTCGGTGATATTCGGCATGGATATCCGGGCAGTGGGCAAGGGCTTTGAAGAGTACAAGGTCCGCGGCGAAAACAAATCCAACATCCGGTATAAACGGTCCCGTGTGGCTGAGATCGTGAAGGGTGACGATGAACGCCCGGTTCTGATCTATGAAGATACCCAGGATCAGGTGGTCAAGAAAGAGGATTTTGACCTGGTGATTCTGGCCACGGCCTGTGCACCGGTCAAGGGAACCTCCAAGATTGCCGGTATCCTGGATATTGAGATGGATCAATACGGATTTTTCAAAACACAGGCGCAGCAGCCGCTGGATACCAGTAAACCCGGGATTTTTGTGTGCGGGTGCGCCCACAGCCCCATGGATATCCCTGAATCCGTAGCGCAGGCCAGCTCTGCGGCAGCCCGGGCAGTACAGGCAGTCCTGCAGGCCCCGGCCCTGAAAGTATCATGAGATCATATCAAGCGTTTTAAAGGAAAAAGGCCTGATGAGTAAAGAGACATTAGCATTCTATGAAGAACCCAGGATCGGCGTGTTTGTCTGTGATTGCGGATCCAACATTGCCGGACACCTGGATTGTTCTCAAGTGGCTGAATACGCGGAAACACTTCCCCATGTGGTGTATGTCAAGGAGAACCTGTACACCTGTTCTGAATCCGGTATCGTTGAGATTCAAAAAGGGATCAAGGATCATAACCTGAACCGGGTGGTCGTAGCCTCCTGTTCACCCCGGACCCATCATCCCCTGTTCTCAAGTTCATGTGCAGAGGCCGGGCTGAATCCGTACCTGTTTGAAATGGTCAATATCCGGGACCAGTGTTCCTGGGTCCATATGGGTAAACGGGACAATGCCACCCATAAAGCCAAAGAACTGGTCCGCATGGGTGTGGCTAAAAGTGCGGGTCTGGAGCCCCAGGAGGAGATTGAATCTTCTCTTATTCGAAAGATCCTGGTGATCGGCGGCGGCGTGGCCGGTATGTCTGCTGCCCAGGCGCTGGCCGGGATGAATCTTGAAGTGATCCTGGTGGAGAAGAGCAGCCAGTACGGCGGACTGCTCCGGCAGGTCAACACCCTGGATACCGGTGAAGATGCACTGGAAAGTGTCCAGGCACTGGCAGGTGAGATCAGTACACAGGAACATATCAAGGGATACCTGTCCTCTGAAGTCCGGGATGTCAGTGGGTATATCGGTAACTATGATGTCAGGATCAATACCCCTGACGGAGAGGTGGCCGATAAGGTGGGCTGCATTGTTGTGGCCACGGGTGCGGTGTCACTGATCCCGGAAGGCCTGTTTGAATATGACGGTAAGCAGGTGGTTTCGATGATGGAGCTCGAGCAGCAGTTGAAACACAACGACCTTTCTGCAAAACGGGTGGTGTTTATTCAATGTGCCGGTGCGCGGAATGAGCAGCGGGAATACTGCTCTAGGATCTGCTGCATGATGGCGGTGAAAAATGCCATGCTGATCAAGGAAAAATACCCTCTGACCGATGTTCAGGTCCTTTATCGAGATATGCAGATGTACGGGACCCACAAGGAGCAGATGCTTTGGAATGCCAGGGGCATGGGCGTGAGGTTCCATGTGTATGACCCTGCAGATCCACCCCGGGTAGCGGGCGGAAATGTGAGTTTTTACCAGAGCGTCACCAATGAAGAGGTCAGTCTGGAAACAGACCTGACCGTACTGTCCACCCCTCTCGTACCACGCAGTGATGCCGGAACCATTGCCAATATGCTCAGGGTGCCCACGGATCAAAACGGTTTTTTCCTGGAAGCCCATGCCAAGCTCAGGCCCCTTGACTTTGCGGCAGATGGTATTTTTGTCTGCGGGTCCGGCCGGTATCCGGCCACATCCGTGGAAGCCAAAACCCAAGGTATTGGTGTGGCCTCAAGGGTTGCCGCCATCCTGTTCAAGGACAAGCTGGTTAAAAGCGCCATTGTGGCCAAGATTCACCCGGAATCCTGTGTGGGTTGCATGGCATGTCTGTCCATGTGCCCCTATGAGGCGATCTCCTATAATCCCGAGCTTCGGGTCTGTGAGATCAATGAGATCCTTTGCAAGGGATGCGGCAACTGTGCCGCCACCTGCCCGTCTCACAGCGCTGAGCTCAAGGGGTACAAGGCGGAACAGCTATTGGCCCAGATCGGTGCATTGTAAATCAGGTGTTAGGATTTATGAAACAAGATAATAATAAGGAAGCGGTTATGAGTAACCCAGAGTTTGAGCCCACCATCGTCTGTTTTCTGTGCACATGGTGAGCGTATGCCGCTGCTGACCTGGCTGGGGTCAGTCGGTTGCAGTACCCGGCAAATATTCGGATTATCCGGGTCATGTGTTCAGGAAGTGTGTCTCCCCATCATTTACTCAGGGCCTTTCAACAGGGTGTTGACGGTGTATTTGTCGGCGGCTGACATCTGAATGAATGCAATTACCTGTATGGTAATTACTCTACTGAAAAGCGGGTGAAGGTTTTATCCAAAATGCTCGGGTTCTGCGGAATAGAAGCAGAGCGGCTCAGGGCACGGTGGGTATCGTCTGCCGAGGCACCGGAATTTGTTGAAGAGGTCAATGACTTCATCTCCGCCTTGAAACAGATCGGGCCGTCACCGTTGAAAAAGAATACTGCACAGAATGTGGCGTAGCCGGTCTGGTTGCGTCGAATGTGATGTAAGGTACTGATATGATAGAGATAGTAAGACAAAAAGCCGGGGAGCTTTTAAACCAGGGTAAAATCAAGGGGTTTATTGCACCAAGCCGTGAAAACGGCCATGTGGCCCCAAGGCTGTTTACCCGTGTTGAGGAGTTGTCCACCCTGAATCTTGGGGATAGCTCAAGTGAGGGAGATGCCCGCTATCCCCTGGACAAGATATTGATCACCCTGCACAGAAAATATCCGGATGACTGTTTCGGCATTCTGGTCAGGGGGTGTGACCAGCGCGGACTGTATACCCTTTACCGGCTGAACCAGTTGAATCCGGATCGTGTGATCGAGGTGGGGATTGCCTGTTCCCCCGGACTTGCCAAGGCTTGTGAATGCCTCAAACCGTTTCCGGATGATGCCGTTGCAGGAGACCCGGTGGCACCGGAAGGGCAGAAAGCGGTTGAAATGGTTGAGGATATGGATATGGCCGGCCGGTTTGAGTTCTGGATGGACCAGTTCTCAAAGTGCGTGAAGTGTTACGGCTGTCGTGATATTTGCCCCATGTGCTTCTGCAACGAATGCAGCCTGGAATGCAAAGACCTGGTGTCCAAAGGGGACCTGCCGGTTGATATACCGGTATTCCATCTGGTCAGGGCCATGCATATGGCCGACCGCTGCATCGACTGTGGTTTGTGCGAGGAGGCCTGCCCCTCGGACATCCCGTTGCGGACCCTGTATAAAAAAACCGGCCGGATCATGGATGAAGAGTTCGGCTTTACCTCCGGTATCAATAAACATGAAAAGTCGCCGTTAAGCATAATGGGACCGGCTCCAGACAAAAAGGGGCCGTAAGAGGAAACCATGGATTATCAGAATATTCTCACCACCTGTACCTATTGCGGCTGCGGGTGCAATTTTTTTCTTGAAGTGCTGGATGGGGAATTGACAGGAACCATCCCATGCAAGACCAGCCCGGTCAACGAGGGCAAACTGTGTATTAAAGGCTGGAATGTCCATGAGTTTGTCCAGAGCGACAAACGCCTGAAAAGGCCGATGATCCGGAAGAACGGGAATCTCGAAGAGGTGTCCTGGGATGAGGCGCTGGATTATACGGCCGCAAGGCTCAAGACGGTCAAGGCGGAAAAAGGTTCAGATGCCGTGGGATTCTTTGCGTCGGCCAAGGTGACCTGTGAAGAAAATTATCTGATGCAGAAATTTGCCCGGGCCGCCGTCGGCACCAACAGTGTCGATCACTGTGCCCGGCTGTGACATTCTTCTACTGTGGCAGGTCTTGCCGCAGCATTTGGATCCGGTGCCATGACCAACGGCGTGGCTGAACTGGAACACTCGGATGTCATTTTTATTATCGGGTCAAACACCGCCACCTCCCACCCCCTGGTGGCAACGAGGATATTCAGAGCCATTGAAAACGGGGCCAAGGTGATTGTTGCAGATCCGAGAAAGAACCAGATTGCCGATTTTGCGGACCAGTATATCCGGCACAAACCCGGTACGGATGTGGCACTACTCAACGGTATGATGAAGGTGATACTGGACAACGGACTCCATGACCAGGCATTCATCGACGCCAATACCGAATCGTTCGAAGGGGTTAAAGCCGTTCTGGAACATCTTGACCTTGACGCATCCGCTGCCACATGCGGGGTGCCGGTTGAACAGATCGAGCAAATCGCCAAGGATTTCGGATCAGCGGACAAAGCATCCATTGTCTACTGCATGGGGATCACCCAGCACACCAATGGGGTAAACAATGTCAAGTCCCTGGCCAACCTGGCCATGCTGACCGGAAATATCGGAAGGGCATCCACCGGTGTCAATCCGCTGCGCGGCCAGAACAATGTCCAGGGAGCCTGCGACATGGGGGGATTGCCCAACGTCTATACAGGATACCAGCCGGTGACCCTGGGGGCGGCCAACAAGAAATTTGCCCAGGCCTGGGATGTGGATGAACTGCCTTCCGGGATCGGTCTGACCATCCCCGAGATGTTCTCAAAAATCGAATCCGATGACCTGCATGCGTTGTGGATCATGGGTGAGAACCCCGTTGTGAGTGATCCGGACGCCAACCATGTTGAAAAGGCCCTGGAAAAGGTGGATCTGCTGATCGTTCAGGATATTTTCCTGACACCCACGGCAAAGCTGGCGGATGTGGTTCTGCCCGGCGCATCCTTTGCGGAAAAGGATGGAACCTTTGTCAATACCGAACGGCGGGTCACCCGGGTTCGGAAGGCGATTGAGCCGGTAGGGGATTCAAAACCCGACTGGGAGATCATCCAGGAGGTGTCCACAAGATTTGGATACGCCATGGCTTATGAATCTCCCGGTGAGATATTTGAAGAGATCGCACGCCTGACCCCTTCATACACCGGAATTTCCTATGAACGACTGGAAGGTGAGGGGATTCAGTGGCCGTGCCCCAGTGAAGATCATCCGGGAACCCCTTTTCTTCACCGGGACGGTAAATTCACCCGGGGAAAAGGTTTGTTTCATGCCATCGAGTACCAGCCGCCTGCCGAGGTCGTGGATGAGGAGTACCCCTTCTGGCTCACCACCGGACGGGTATATGCCCACTACCATACCGGTACCATGACCCGGAATTCTGAAAGCCTTGATTTTGAAGTGTCTCAGGGGTTTCTCGAAATTCATCCGGATGATGCCAAGGCGCTTTTGGTGAATGATGGTGAGCCGATCCAGATTGCATCCAGAAGAGGCGAGATTACAACACGGATCATGGTGACCGAGCGGGTCGAGCCTGGCGTGGTGTTCATGCCCTTTCATTTTGAGGAGAGCAACATCAACAAGCTGACCAACCCGGCCTATGATCCCATAGCCAAGATTCCGGAACTTAAAGTTTGTGCGGTAAAGCTTTTCAAAGCCGCTTCCTGATGCTATAGTGGCTCGATTTGAACCCGCGGTGGTGTTTGTCCGCATCTGAATGAACGCTTAGCAAAAAAGGATATCATCATGAACCGGACCATCCCCTTTCACCTGATTCTTGTGATATCCTTTCTTGTATGCTTTCCGTCGCTGACACTGGCCAAACATAAAGGGGATTACCGGACCTTTCATGTTTTCTTTGAAAACGACCTGTTTGGTGATACCGACAAATACTACACCAATGCGGTCCAGGCCACCTGGATCTCAAAGGATCTGGAGCGCTACCTGGATGATAAACGCCTTCCCGAAGGACTGGCCCGTTGGCTCAGGGATACTCCCCTGGTCAATGAATCGGATGACACCCATAATGTCGGCCTGATCCTGGGTCAGCATATCTACACCCCTGAAAACATCAGGGAAACCGATCTGATCGTCTATGACCGTCCCTATGCCGGATTCCTGTATGCCGGCCTGGCATTGCACCGCAAAACCCAGTTCCAGCTGGATACGGTGGAGGCCGTATTCGGTATTATCGGGCCCAGTTCCCTGGCAGAACAGGCACAAAATACCGTTCACCGGATCAGGGATATTGATGAGGCGCTGGGGTGGGATAATCAGTTGGGCCATGAACCCGGGATTCGTATCTCCTGGCAGCGAAAGTGGCGGTTTGAGCCCTGGCATGACCCGGACACCGATCTCGGTGCAGACTGGATTACCCATGCCGGCGTGACACTGGGCAATGTGAGAACATCGGCCAATGCCGGGTTTGAGGTCCGTTTCGGGATCCGTATCCCGCAGGATTTCGGGTCTGATGTGATACGACCCGGTTCGGGAATCAGCGCACCTCTGTTGGCAAACAATGGCCCTGACGATGCCAGGTGGGGACTTCATGCCTTTGCCGGGACCCAGCTCGAATATGTGGCCCGGGATGTTTTTCTGGACGGCAACACCTGGAAAGACAGTCACAGCGTAGAGAAAGAGCCCTGGATCATCGACATGTCCGTGGGGCTTGCATTTAATTTTGATACCATCAAACTCACCTACCGGCACCTGTTCAGAACCCGCCAGTTTGAGAATCAAAGCCAGGGACATACGATCGGATCCCTTACGCTGACCTGGTCGTTTTAGCCCTGTCCTGTTCGCGGACGGTTCAACTTTTTTCCATCATTTCTTGACATTGGGCCTTAATCCTCTATATTTAGACAGAATTGCCAAGTGACTAAAGGTATTTACCGGTTTTATTGAGATGAGGAGTACCGCTCATGCTAAAAAGTTGTGAACAGTGCGGAAAGCGCTATGAGATTGACCCGTTGGACATTAAGGGTAAAAGTGCAAAGTTTAAATGTAAGGGTTGCGGGAATCTTGTAACCATTGAAAAACCAAAGGAGCTTTTACAGCCTTCCGAAACTGAACCCTGGAGTGACTCTTCGAATTCACAGGATTTTGATCAGGCCTTTGAACAAAGCAATGACTGGCCGGAAATACCAGAGGTGTCCGAGGACTCTGCCAGTGCAGATCCGGGTGCCTGGCAGGAACCGCTTGGCCCGGATGACTGGCCGGAAACGGCCGACAGCTACGAATCAATGGAAACAGATGAGACCGATGAGATGTATGATGTCCAGGATTCGTCGGACCTGGTTTCGGACGAGGTCGTGGTAGACGGCAGCGAAATGCAGGATCCCACCATGGATATTATTGCAGGCAAGCCGAAGATCAAAGGGTTGTCACTCAAATTCAAGATTACCCTGATCTTTGTGCTGCTGGTGTTGTTCTCTGTTGCCGCCATCGGCTTGATTGCCAGCTTTCAGACCCACAAAGCCCTGGCCAAACAGGCAGAAACCCATCTGCAGCAGGTGGCGAGCCAGAAATCCCAGGAGTATGGCCAGATTTTTAATCGTGTAAAGGATGAGCTCGAAGGGATGGCCGCTTTTGCTGCCAAGACCATGGAGCGTGATGATATCACCACCGACCTGGGTTTCGGCAGCCTGGTCTATGGAAAGGATGGACCGGCTGAGGGACAGGAACTGGCCGAACTTGAAAAGAAACTCAACAGCGAGATCCTAAAAGTCCAGCGGGTGGGCGTGGCCCTGCAAAGCGTTGTGGAGAAAAACCCCTATCTGAGTCTTGGCTATATCTCTACCGATAACGCACTTACACTGTTCAGCAATCTCGGGGTACTTGAGAAAATCAGGACCCTGAAGACATACCATCCCCACAAACGCCCCTGGTTCATCGGCGCCAGAAAGTCAAAAAGAACCATCTGGACCGATCTCTATGTGGATGCGGCATCCGATGAACTCACGGTAACCTGTGCAACCCCGGTGTATCTCAGTGACCGGGCGTTCAAAGGGGTGATCGGGTTTGACGTACTGCTCCAGACCATCAAGGATGACATCCTGACCCTGGATATCGGGTACAACTCCTATGCCTTCCTGGTCAATAAAGAGGGACTGGTGCTGGTTAAACCGGGTATCGAGAAAGGGGATCTGCAGTGGGATAAAGCGTTTAACTCTGAAAACTGGCTCAAGACGGATAACCATGAGCGTAACGCCATTATACGGGACATGATCCGGATGAAAGCAGGGATCGGAACCTACGATTCCAATGAAGGCGTGAACTATATTGCCTATGCGCCCATCGAGAGCATGAACGTGAGCATGGGGATCGTGGCCTTCCAGAAAGATGTGGTCAAGCCGGCAACCGATATGCGGAACCTGATTATACTCGTCCTGGCCGGCGTCCTGGTCATTGCGATTATTATCGGTATTGTCCTGGGTAACACCATCACCCGGCCCATCAACAAGTTGACGGTAATGGTCGACCTGATGAGCCAGGGACAGATGGACCTTGAAGTCCTGTCCGAAGACCGGAAAGATGAGCTGGGCGTACTGACCAAATCCTTTAACCGCCTGATCATCAGCCTGAAGATGGCCCTGTCCAGACGCGGATAAACCCAGCTTTATTAAAATAGAGACGGGGGCTGAGCCGATAAAGGCGTCAGCCCCCTTTTTTATCCCCGGCCTAATGGGCCATGAACGGGTAGGCGACCTGAATGGGCGGTACAAAGGTTTCTTTGATCGTCCGGGGGGTGGTCCATCTTAGGAGATTCAGGCTGGAGCCGGCCTTATCATTGGTACCGCTGGCTCTTGAGCCGCCAAAGGGCTGTTGACCCACGACAGCACCCGTGGGTTTGTCATTGATGTAGAAGTTGCCTGCGCTAAACTTCAGGCGTTCCATGATTTCATTGATTGCCTTGCGGTCCGTGGCAAACACCGCACCGGTCAGTGCATAGGCGGTCGTGCTGTCCAGCAGGTCCAGGGTTTGCGCCAACTGGTCGTCATCATAAACAAAGATTGACAGCACCGGGCCAAAAATCTCCTCCCTCATGGATTCGCAGAACGGGTCCCTGCAACGGATGAGCGTGGGATCAATAAAGTACCCGATGGCATCATCATGGCTGCCCCCGGCAAGAATCTCACACTCCGGCGAGCGTTCCGCCCGCTGTATATACCCGGTAATGGTGTCAAACGCCTTTTTATCGATCACGGCATTACAGAAATTTCTAAAATCCATGACGTCACCGGTCCGGATCTCCTCTATGCGGGCAATCAGTTTTTCCTTGATTCCGTTCCAGCAGGACTTGGGTACATACAAACGAGAGCAGGCGGAACATTTCTGGCCCTGGTATTCAAATGCACCCCGGATGGCAGCAGTGGCGGCCTGATCCAGGTCGGCAGACGGGTGGATAAAGATATAGTCCTTGCCGCCGGTTTCTCCGACCAGCCTGGGATACGCACTGTAGTTCCGGATATTCTGGCCAACACCCTGCCACAGATTTTGGAACACGGCCGTGGATCCGGTAAAGTGGATGCCGCCCAGGTTTTGGTGAGCCAGCAAGATGTTGCCGATCTCGGCCCCGCTTCCGGGAATAAAGTTGATCACCCCGTCGGGAAGGCCGGCCTCTTTAAACAGGCGGGTGAGGTAATATCCGGAGAGTACGGCAGTTCCTGACGGCTTCCACACCACGGTGTTTCCCATCATGGCCGGGGCCGAACTCAGGTTGCCGGCAATGGCCGTGAAATTAAAGGGACTCAAGGCAAATACAAAGCCCTCCAGGGGACGGTAATCGATACGGTTCCACACCCCTTTTTCAGATTCCGGCTGCTGGCTGTAGATCTCCTCCATAAACCAGGCATTAAACCTGAAAAAATCGGCCAACTCGCAGGTGGCATCAATCTCGGCCTGGAAGACATTTTTGGACTGGCCCAGCATGGTGGCTGCATTCAAAACATGCGTATATTTTTTGGAGATCAATTCGGCAGCCTTTAGAAATATGGATGCCCGCTCCTGGTAGGGAAATGACGCCCATTCCTGCCTGGCAGCCATGGCTGAATCAATGGCTGCACGGATCTCTTTGGGGCCTGCCTGGTGACAACTTGCCAGGACATGGCCGTGCTGATGCGGACAGACCGTCTGGACAGTATTTCCGGTAAATATCTCTGTTCCATTAATCATGACCGGGATCTCAATCCGGTTTTCCATCTGCCGCTTGAGTTCCTTAATCAGTGTTTCCCGCTCCGGGCTGCCCGGTTCATATTCTTTAACCGGCTCGTTCACCGGCATAGGGAGTTGTGTTCTGGCGTGGTTCATTTGAATTCTCCTAACAATGGTTAAGCGATTGATGGTAGATCATGGGAGGTCGGCCGACGGCTTAAACCTGACCCCCTGGGCCAGGGGAAGGTCACGGCCCCAGTTGATGGTGCAGGTCTGCCGCCTCATATATATTTTCCAGGCATCGCTTCCGGCTTCACGCCCGCCACCGGTCTCTTTTTCACCGCCGAATGCGCCCCCGATTTCCGCCCCGCTGGTACCGATATTGACATTGGCGATCCCGCAGTCCGACCCTTTGTGGGACAGAAACGTCTCCTGTGCATGCATGGAGCCGGTGAAAATCGCACTGGACAGCCCCTGGGGCACGTCATTATGAAGAACAAGGGCCTGATCTAGATCGGAATATTCGATCAGGTATAGAATCGGAGCAAATGTTTCCTGCTGGACGATGGGGTAATGGTTCCGGGCCTCTATAATGGCCGGTTTGACATAGCATCCGCCTTCAAGGCCTTTGAGGGTCAAGCGGTCACCGCCGTACAGCAGCGTACCGCCTTGTCCAAGGGCCTCCCTGATCGCATCTGCCATGGCAGTACCGGCTCCCTGGTCGATGAGCGGTCCCATCAGTGTTTTTTCTTCCATGGGGTTGCCAATAGTGATCTGCTGGTACTTGCGGATCAGCAAATCACAGAACTGTGGCTTGATGCCTTTGTGAACAATGATTCTGCGGGTGGAGGTGCAGCGCTGCCCGGCCGTACCTACCGCACCGAAAAGGGCGGCATCTGAGGCCATATCCAGATCAGCATCCGGTTCAATGATGATGGCATTATTGCCGCCGAGTTCTAAAAGGCTCCTGCCAAGCCTTGATGCGACGGTCCTGGCCACATGCCGGCCCATGGATGTGCTGCCGGTGGCACTGATCAGCGGGATTCTCGGGTCCGACAGCATGGGATTTCCAATCTCATTGCGGTCTCCGATCACCAGGTTGAAGATCCCGTCAATATCATAGCGGTCGACGACCGGCGCAATGATGTTCTGGATGGCAATGGCGGTCAGCGGAGTGGAGGAACTGGGTTTGAACAGGTGTGCATTACCGCAGGCCCCTGACACCAGGGCATTCCATGACCAGACCGCTGCCGGGAAATTAAATGCAGTGATAATTCCGACCAGACCCAGGGGGTGCCATTGTTCATACATCCGGTGGGCGGGGCGCTCGCTGTGCATGGTCCGGCCGTAGAGCTGACGGCTCAGGCCGGTGGCAAATCCGGCGATATCAACCATCTCCTGGACCTCTCCTTGACCTTCCGAGATGATCTTGCCGGCCTCGAGCGTGATCAGGAGTCCCAGGTCCTCTTTATGACGGGCCAATACCCGGCCGATCTCCTGGATGATCTCCCCCCGCATGGGAGCGGGCATCATTTTAAAACGATGAAACGCACTGACTGCCCGATCGGCAACGGCCTCGTAATCCTGCCGTGAGGCCTGGATGACCCGTGCAATGGGTTTCCCGTCGATGGGGGAGCAGGATACCAGAGGGGTTCCTGAGGTGTTGAGCCAGCCGTTGACGGCCCCGGTGGTGGCTCCCGGATTGGTTTCTTTGATCCCCAGGCGTTGGAGCAGGGAAGTGATTCGTGAATCTCTCATTGGTCCTCCATAATAATCGTACCTGTTTTATCTTTTAATATAAGATTGGAGGTGATAAAGTAAAATTCATAATATTTATGAATATGATGAATTGAATTCATGCATGGAGGTCGGCGTGAACCTCAACCACCTGAAGGCATTCTATATCCTGGGCCGGGTCAAAAGCTACACCCGTGCGGCAGAGCTGCTGTTCGTCACCCAGTCGGCCGTCAGTCATGCCATTAAGAAGCTGGAACAGTCACTGGATGCTGAACTGGTTACCAGGGAGGGAAAACGTATCGGCTTGTCCCCGGCTGGTAAGACCCTGTTCAAATCCTGTGATTCCATTTTCCATGAGATCGAAGAGGTTACAGACGAACTTAAAGGGTTCCAGGACAAACCGGTATACAGGGTGGTCCTGGGCAGCCAGGTAGAATTCGGAACCACTATCCTGCTCAAGCATATCCGGGCATTTCTGGAAGCGAATCCCTTGATTCACCTGGATTTTCTGTTTTCTCACCACCTGAACAGGCCGCTGATTGAGGATCGGGTGGATATGATCATTGACTGCAAGGCACATCATCATCCCGATATCGAAAAGATCCCGTTGTTCCGTGAAACCTATGTCACCATAGCTTCCCCGGAGTTTGTTGAACAGCACGGGATCAGGTCCCTGGAAGATCTTTCCGGGGTAAATATCCTCTCAATAGACAAGGATTTGACCTGGTGGCATAATTTTTTAATATCCATCCCGGAAAAGCAGCATACCCATTTAAAGAAAGTGATGCAGATCAATCATGTCAGGGGGATTATTAATGGGGCCATGGCCGGCATCGGGGTAGGGTTTGTGCCCAAATATACCGTGCTTCATGAGCTTGAGCAGCGTCAATTGATCGATCCCTTTCCGGGTATCAAACCTGCAGCAGACCATTTCAATATCTTCATCAAGAAAAAGAAGATGAAGCTGCCAAAGAATCGTCAGCTCATTGAGTATCTGTGCCGGGTCAAACCGTCTGAATTCGGTGGGTAGTAACCCGGCAGAAAGGCTAATTGTTCAGTGCCATCAGCTTTTGTGTGACATCAAACAGGGCTTGGGGTGCTGTGGCAATGTCATCAAAGGGGCGGGTGCCGTCGCGGTCCGACTGCACAATCTCGGGCATCTCGGGAAGGTATCCGATCACCTCGAAATCGGACATTGAAGATGCGATGATCTCCTTGTCCTCTTCACAGGTGACCCGGTTTCCCAGGACCAGGATTCGCTTGATGCCGATATCCTGCCCCAGTTTTCGGATTTTGTCCGCAGCGACGCGGCTGCGTTTACCCGGGTTCACAACGATAATCAGTGCATCCACGGAGCCTGACGATCCCCGGCCAAGATGCTCGACCCCTGCTTCCATATCCATGACCACCACTTCGTTGCGGGCCAGCACCAGGTGGTTCATCAGGGCTTTGAGAATGGTGCTTTCCGGGCAGATACACCCGCCGCCGCCGCTTTGAACCGTTCCCATGACCAGCAGCTTGACGCCGTCGCGCTCAAGGGAAAACCGGTCGGGAATATCATCCACTTTTGGGTTGAGGGTGAAAAATCCGCCCATGGTACCGGGCTGGGCACCGGTTCTCTCTGCAATCAGGTCAGACAGTTCCGACACCGGGGTGATGGGTTGACTCTCGTCGATGCCGAGGGCGGCAGCCAGGTTGGAGACCGGGTCCGCATCAATGGCAATCACTTTGTTTTCTTTATCCAGGTGGGCAATACAGCGGGCAATCAGGGATGATAACGTGGTTTTACCCACACCCCCTTTGCCGCCCAGTGCAATTTTCAGGCTCAATGGTTCATCCTCGCAGCTATTTTATTTCTTCTTTTACCCGACCCTTGTCGTCCAAAAGAAATACCTGAAATCCATGTTTTTGGGCATGGGAAAGCAGGTCCTCCTTAATGATGGCCTGGACCTCATATTTTTTACTGATGATATCTTTAGGCATGATCAGAAAACACTGGGTCGCTTCATCTTTCGATAGAAATGCCGGAATAAAAACGGTTTGGGTGTCCTTTTCCTCATACCCCATGAATTCTTCATCCGGGGTTTCGGGGTTTTGTATCACAACATAATACCAGGCGTCGGTTTGTTTTTCAGTCACTGGTCGATTTCCTTTTCATGTTCACCTTTGACGGGTGATCCAATCTTTCATCCATGATTTAAAAAATAACCCCCCTCAACCTGAAATCAAGCTGAGGGGGGAAATTTTTATACCGGAACGATTGGATTAAACTTCAAGCCATGAATCTGAGTAAAGGGTTTCACCCATAATGACTTTGTAGGTCTTGTAGTAATCCAGAAGCTCTTTGGAAAGTCCTGACGGATCCGGTTCGGTGCCGTCCATCATACCCCAGATCAGATCCACGATATCCTGGCGCTGACCTTTGGCAATAGCGGTCTGCTGTTTATCCAGCGGATCGGCAATTACCGACTTCATACCGTATTTCCACAGCATACACATATAGGTCTGGTTCAGGATCGGGCGCAGGTGCTCCGGAGGTCCGTTGGAGATGTTGGACAGGCCGCAGGTGGATTTTGCACCCGGAGCGATCTCTTCAATCATCATCTGGAAGTTCAGCAGGCTCATGAGCTGCTGCTGCTGGATGTTCACCGGCGTTACAATGCCGTCCACCCAGATTTTTTCGTTGGGGATGCCGGCCTCGTTGGCAAAGTAGAGCAGTTCAACAGCCAGGGCGGCCCGTTCATTTTCATCCCGTGGCAGGCCTTCAGGGCCCCACATCAGGGCGACAAAGTCAGCATCATATTTCAGGGTCATGGGAACCATGGGTTCATACCGCTCAGCCCGCGCCATGATGGAGTTGACGATATGGGGTTTGTCTGCCGGCTTGGCAACTTTCAGGCCCTCTTCAATGGCGTCAATGTTGGAGGTGTCCAGAAGCAGCGGCATGCCGGGTACGGCTTCCTGAACCACATTGACAACCCACGGCATCAACTCTGTACCGAATTTTTTCGCCGGTCCCAGGTTGATGTCGATATAATCCATACCCAGCTCTTTCTGACGGGTAACCTCTTCCTGGATCGGTTCAGGGTTACGCTTTGCTGGGTCCGGCTCTTTAAACTCCTTTCCGATGATCCTGGAAATGACGTTTAGGCTTTCACCAAAAAGAATCATGTTTTCCATGTTCTCTTCCTTTTTATGTTAAATGTTTCACTGGTCGTTCGGGATCTTGAGACCCGGTCATGCGCGTGGGTCTGAAAGATCCCGATTTTAGTTGTCGTTATTTTGCTTTAAGGAACGGTGCAATGTGAGCCGCTTCTCTGGGGCCGACCGTGATGGTCCAACCGGGGAGTTCCTCTTCCACATCACCGGCAATCGCCGCCGCATAACCCGGAATGATCAGTTCGGTATGCTTGACTTTGTCCATGATACCGCTCTTCTTGACAAACATCCCGACATCATCGCCGCCGAACTTGCCGGCAGCCCATGCCGTCAGTACGGAAAGACCTTCAGCGTCTTTGATCAGCAGCCACGCAGGAACCTTGCTGGCCTCGATTTCACCGGAGACGATAAAATAGGTCAGTGCAAAGTTGGTGGTCACCAGCACCGGAGAGTTCTCATCCGGGTTGTTGATCTCGAAAATACCTTCTGTTACGGTCATGGGACGCTGCGGATCGGTAAAGATATTGAGTCTTTCCAGGAGCAGGGGGAACAGGGATTCAGTGGAAAAGTCGGACATCACCACGATGCCGCCGTATTTGGCAACAAACATACCCGCGATCAGGGTTTCCATATCCAGGTTGCCGGCCATTTCACTTGGGAAGGTGATGGTGGGGAACCCAAGCGCCTTGTTACCGGCTTTCAATGCAGCGCGGCGGACGGCAACCTGATCTTCCAGTGCCTGTTTGATTTCCCTTGAACCGGGATCGATCACGAGATCTTTGATCCCCATGCCGGTGAGTTTTTCTGTTAGCGGGATCAGGGCTTCAACAGAGTCTGCTTTTACTGCCAGCGGCAGATCACTGTCTTTGGCCAGTGCGCCCAGATCATCAGCATTGGCTTCAGTGGCCGCATAAAGCAGGGGCCGTTTGAAACCGGAAACCTCAACCGCAGCTTTCATTGCATCCAGGTCTTCGGTCATGAGCACCAGGTTGAACTCCGATTCCTTGGCTATTTTTTCTGCGACGGCAGCAAATGCCTCTTTTCCGTTGCCGGCATCTTTGACAACCAGAAGTTCGGGTCTCAGGTTAAGACCGACACGTTCGTACTGAAACGCATTATAGGTTTTAAGGGTACTGTCCAGCGCAGCTGCATCGATGTCCGAGGACACGGTAGCGGCCAGAACAGTGGGGTTATAAAAGGTTTTTTCATGTCTGTAGAGAACGGTCTCACCACCGGCAGTGGTTTGTCTGACCCCTTTACCCAGTTTTACCGGGCGGATGGGCGGTGCGGAAGCTTCGGCCAGCTTTTCCTTGGCCTCATCAGAGACATAAGGGCAACTGTCAAGTTCTGCTTTACCGGATGCGAGATTCATCGCAAAAGCAAGACACGTGGGAACTCCGCACTCCTTGCAGTTTGTCTTTGGCAGGAGTTTGAATATCTGAATACCGGTTAATGCCATTTTTTTCTCCTTAAGTCTTTAAACTTGTATGGTAAAGGGGTGCCGCCCCAAAGTTCTGGTGGTAGGGCGGCACGCCTTTAATATTAATAATTATCCGACCAGTGGGTCCATGGTAAGTGCCGGATGACCTTTTTCCTGGAGGAAGGGAAGAATCTCTTCTTCCGTGGTTCCCACGGTTTCATCGGCAATCTTGTCATAGAGATCGGGCACGCCCATTTCTGCACCACGCTTATCAATCCGCTCCTTGAGCTCTTCCTTGAGCATCTTGGGCATCCAGACCATTCTCAGAAGTCCGCCGTCGCCCAGGATGAATTTACCCTGGGTGATGTTGAACTTGGAGTGACCCACAAAACCCGGAGAGGAAGCACCGCCGCCCATGACACCGGCCAGGGTGGTGAATTTCATACCGCAGGGGGTTTCTCCGGCGTAATCACGGCCGACAGTCATCACACCGTTGCAGGAGGGCAGCATGGCTGCAATACATTCGCAGCAGCCGCAAGTGGTCATGGGATCATGCACCATGGAGTAGAAATTGTAATGGGTGATCGCGCCCCTGGAGGCTTTGGAGATAAACTCATTGACCCCTTTCCACTGGCCGAGTTTGGGATCGATGACTTCACCCTTTTCAATGGGCTGGTTGGGACCGGTCGGGTTGATCTCGTAAGAGGCCTTGCAGTCCATCCAGTTGTAGGCGCCGCACAGGCCGGTTCTTTCCGGGGATACGGTGCAGACATGGCTGGGAGCAAACGACTGGCACAGGGTGCAGGAGTAGTAGGTTTCCACATCCTCGTCGGTCATGGTGTCCACCCGCTCGTCACGGTATTTGTATTCGGCCCTGGCGGTTTCGGTCAGTTTGGCCACATCTTCTGCACCGGTGTAGAGGGTGACCTGAACCTTGTCGACAATTTTGGTGAAATCCTGGTGGAATTTTGCATGGAGGACCACACCGATGTCTTTGAGGGTAAATCCTTTATCTATGGCTGCCTTGGAGATACGAACCCAGGAGATATCTCTCTGTCCGATATGCATGATGCCCTGGATATAGTTGATGAGATGATGGATCTGGCGTTCCATGATCGGCTCAAAGTCTTCCTGGAATTCACGGCCGGCAATCTGTACCTTGATACCCAAGGGGAAGGTGCCGCCTTCAGGTACTTCAGACAGTTCCGGGCCGACGATTTCAACTTTACCGTCTTCGATCTCATTCATCTCAGCCATTTTTACCAGCTCGGTGCATTGGGTCTTACCGCCGCCGCACTGGGCATAGAGGTCAGCACCCCTGACACGCTCACCTTCATAAGCCGGACCAAAGGCACAAGGGATGTCAATTTCAGAAACCTGAACTTTAAGACCCCTGACTTCAACAGATTTCTGTACCATGTCTTCATGGGCAATCGGCGCAACCACATGCTCATAGGTACAAATACCGGTCGGGAGAATTTCCGGGATGGGTGTATCTGCGATGGTCGGGAAACCCCAGTTCACGCAGCCGGCTGCTGCCACACCCCACTCGGTGCCGACATCACCCAGCGCGTTGACAAACGCGAATACACGGTCTTTGTTGTATTTCAGGATGGTTTTGTAATCACCGGGCTGAACCCCGCCGAATGCCATGGCCGCCCTGTTGGCGAACCCAAGGGCAAATACGGCTGAGGAGATGTCCGGGCCAAACGGAACGATACGGGTGTTCCAGCCGATCTGCATGCCTGCTTCAAGACACTGCTCGATTACCGTTTTACCATTGTGGTTGGCTGCACAGAAGATGTACAGGGACCGTTTCTGGTAATCTTCAACAATCATTTTTGCGATTTCAGCATCCGGCGCAGCACCGACCATAGCGGCAAAACCGGGGGCGGAACCGTCAACAAACTCAACACCACGTTTTCTCAGGATGGTATCATCAGCCGCACCCACCCAGAGTTTACCGTTGTCTACATCGGGGTCTTCCTGGGCAATGTAGAAATCAGGTTCATTCAGATATCTGATGGCTTCTTTAACCTCATAGGAGATGATCCCGGCCATACCGGCATCCAGGAGCGGCCCCAGGTACGGAAGCCAGTTTTTCAGTTTGATATGCGGTGGAAGCAGCCCTCTGGCAAACTCCATCGGTTTTTTAAGGTCTTCAAGGGTTTCACATTTAAGGCCGGTGAGAGAATAGATAACCGGCAGGTAGTATGCTGTATTAGGGAAACCGATTTTGGTGCTTGCATCATAGGTCTGCAGTGCTCTTTCAAGCTCACCTTCAACCTGTGCAACTACTTTGTATCCACCCTGAATGGCAGCAAATGCGATTAATTTTGACATATTATTTTCCCCCTTCTTTGAGGATTTAGTGTATTGGTATCAAATACTACAACAATCATATTCACCTGAGTCATTATGACCTTCACGGACTATCCTTCAAGTGCCTGACGGTCAGCCATATCCATGAGAACACGTTCTCTGGCCTTGTCAATGCCAAGCTCTTTTCGCTTTCTGTCGATATGGTCGATCATGAGCCATGCGTGTTTGATGGGATCGGGTTCCACATCCCATTTTCCGCCGTAAATACTTTCCAGTTCCTTGGAAATGTAGTCATGGAATACCGGTGCGCCTGAAGTCGGAATCTGACCGCCAAATACGGTGTATACCCCGGAAGAAACAAAATAATGACCAATGGAGATCGCTTTTTCACTCATCCATTCCGGTGCAGATCCGGCTACGGGCAGATCACATAGATCGCTACCCAGGCCGCCGGCCTTGACCACTTCTGTGGCTGCCAGCAGGATCCTTGAGTTGTCAACGCAGGAACCCAGGTGCAGGATCGGCGGGATACCCACTGTTTCACAGACTTCAGCCAGACCCGGGCCACAGTGAACCTGTGCCGCTTCTGGCGTGAGCAGACCGTGGATGGCGGCGGTGATGCCGTCACAACCGGTGGTCAGTACCAGTACGTCGTTTTTAATCAGTTCCTTGAGTACTTTAATATGGACTTCATTATGGCGGGAGCGGGCGTTGTTGCAGCCAACCACACCGGCAACACCGCGGATGCGACCGTTGATGATATTATCGTTCAGAGTATAATAATCTCCTCTGAAGGTACCACCCAAGTGGTATTTGATCGACTCAACACCAAAGCCGGCAATCTGGGTGGCTTTGTAGCTCGGGATCATCACGTCAGTGCCGCGGTTCTGGAAGTTTTCAATGGCCATCTTGACAATGCGGGTAGCATCTTCGAGGGCATAGTGCTCATTGAATTCGATATGGATCACGTTATCCTGTTCCATTTTAGCGATGGGGTGGGTGGTGATCAGTTTGGTGTGGAAGCATTTGGCTACATTGGCCAGGTTCTGCATGATACACTGGATATCCACGACCATGGCGTCGCAGGCACCCGTGATGATTGCCAGCTCCTGCTGCAGAAAGTTACCTGCTGGAGGTACACCATGTCTTTGCAGGATCTCGTTCGCTGTACAGCAGATACCGCCCAACTGGATGCCTTTGGCGCCTTTTTCTTTAGCATAATCGATCATCTCCTGGGTCTGGGCTACAGCAACGATCATCTCAGACAGGACCGGTTCATGACCATGAACGATGATGTTGACATGATCTTCCTTCATGATGCCGAGGTTGGCTTCTGACTGCAGGGGGGTCGGGGTGCCGAAGAGCACATCCTGAAGATCGGTGGCCAGCATGGAGCCGCCCCATCCGTCAGCTAAGGATGCCCGGGTACATTGCTTGATCAAGTTTTTATAATCTTGGTCAACCCCCATGTGGGTCCGGTGCATGATTTCAACAATTTCACGGTCAATGTTTCTGGGAAGCACACCTTCCTTGACCCATTTGTCATAGTTGGACTGGGGTGCCCGTTTCAGGTAGAGCAGTTCACCTTCTGCTTTACCCCATTCGTTCAGTGCAACTTCTGCCACTTCCAGAGCGATTTCATCCAGATCCCGGTCTTTGGTTTCGCCGTCTTCCTCAACTGTGGTGGCAACACCGAGGTGTGGGGCAACAGCCAGAAGTTTCTGGGTATCTTTGATCTTGTACGCGTCAGTTTCTTTTTTGGCCGCAGACATGAATACTTCTGCGACGCATCTGCCGTGATCGGAATGGGCAGCTGCTCCGGCAGCGACCATTCTGGCAAAGTTTCTTGCTGCGATGGTGTTGGCTGTGGCACCGCACAAGCCTTTTCTGGTGTCTTCACCTTCAATGCCGCCCTTGGGAAGCGGTAGACGGCAGGGTCCCATGGCACAGTTCTTACAGCAGATGCCCTGGATACCGATATTACAGGGTTTCATGGCAACTGCTCTGTCAAATACGGTATCGATGCCTAATTTCTGAGACCGTACAATCATTTCCTGGGTGGAAACTTCATATGATGCTGCGATCGGATCAGCAAGCTTCGGCGCTTTTTCTTTTTTTTCTACTGCCATTAGAGGTTCCTCCTCTTGGTTATATTGTCGTTGCCCCGGTAGTAGTTACCGGTGCATTTTGATTATAATTAACTGGCTCTTTTGTGGAGCCGATTTAAGTTATCTATGATCTTTTCAAGCATGCCCTTCTGGACTTTGGCTGCGGTTACCGGGACTTTTGTCTTTTTACCCGGTTTGGCTGTAACCGTGCCTTTGTGCTTGGCCATTTCAGCGGCCCGCTTATCTCTTAAGGCCTGCTCTTCAGCTTCACGCTTGGCCGCTTCGTCCTTCTCGGCCTGTTTTGCGGCTTCTTCTTTGGCTTTTGCTTCTGCCTCGGCTTTGGCTTTTGCGTCCGCTTCCGCCTTGGCTTTGGCTTCTGCGTCTGCTTTGGCCTTGGCTTCTGCCTCGGCTTTTGCTTTGGCTTCCGCTTCTGCCTTGGCCTTGGCTTCTGCTTCAGGATCTACCGCAGG
>QZLA01000123.1 GCA_004796375.1 Desulfobacteraceae bacterium | reverse complement strand
TGTCTATTATCAACCGCCCAGACCCTTGCCAACAAGGGCGATTACTTCATCTGTTAAACCGGACCGTTTTCAAATTTGGCTGAGCGATTCTGAAGACCATATTGTTGACCCTGGGATAACCCATTTACCTCATGGTTACATTTTAATAGAAAATCAATATTAAAACATTTAAAAATCCCTGCCAAACTTAATGGTTCAGCAGGGCATGAAATTCGGTCTGCTTTTATATCTTAAATTTGGCGACCATCGCATTTAAATTTTCTGCTAAATTAGATAATTCAGTTGCACTGGTGTTAACACTTTCACTTGCACTACTGATTTCATCAGCAGCCTGACTAACCTGTGCAATATCCTGGGAAACTTCACCAGCAACGGCTGAAGTCTGATTCACATTTTCATTTACCTCTTGAACACCAGCACCAGCTTGACCTACATTGTTGGATATTTCCTGAGTAGTAGCAGACTGTTCTTCAATTGCTGTAGCAACAGTTGTCACAATATCATTAATTTCATTAATAACATTTACAATGGACTCTATTGCTTGAATTGCTTCAGCTGTGGTCATCTGAACACTTGAAATCCTTTCATTGATTTCATTGGTTGCTTCTGCTGTTTGCTGAGCAAGTGCTTTTATTTCTCCGGCAACAACGGCAAATCCCTTCCCTGCCTCTCCTGCTCTTGCGGCTTCAATGGTTGCATTCAAAGCCAACAGATTTGTTTGTTCCGAGATGTCTGAAATAGTGTCAGTTACCTTACTAATAGCAGAAGCTGATTCACCAAGCTTATCTACTTTTTCTGAAACTTCTTGTGCTGTTTGGACTGCTTGTGAGGTTGTTTCACTACCTTTAGCAGTGTTATTAGCAATTTCATTAATTGTCGCTGTCATTTCTTCAGACGCAGATACAATCATATGGATATTTGCAGTTGCCTGTTCTGAAGCGGCCGCTACACTGTTCATGTTTGTTGTCATCTCTTCAGCAGCAGACGCAACACTGTTTGACCTTTCCGCAGTTCGTGTTGAATTGGAGTTGATCTGCTCGGAAACAGATGAAAGTTCTGTGGAAGAGGCGGTAAGAGTCTGAACTCCTGATGAAATATCTTTGAATATCTTTTGCAGACTTATGGACATTGAATCTAAAGCAGTTAAAAGTGTTCCAATTTCGTCTTTCTGATTTGTTTCAAGTCGTTGAGTCAAATCCCCTTTGGCAAGGTTGTTTGCAAAATCCACTGCTGAAGTTATTGGTTTTTTTATTAACATTGAAATCACGACACCAAAGAAAACACTTATGCCAACACCTATCAATAGTAACACGCCGATTACACTTCGGGTATTTTTACCTTCCGAGATTACTTTAGCTGAAACAAAGTCAACCCTTTCAAGACTACTTTTTAACAAGACTTCAGCACTGGATTCAAAAGTATAAATATTTTCTTTAAGTGGTTTCATCAAACCATTTGCCTTCTGAGGTGTTATGCTATCATCAACTAAAATAGTTTTTGTAAGATCTATAAAACCTTTTGCGTATTTAGAATATGCTGTTTGTGCATTATGAATCGCTTTTTTTACATCTTCAGGAAGGTTTGGATCTTCATCAATGATTTTCGCTAATTCTGCTAAAAGAGTGGTTGTTTTCTTTTCAACAGACTGAAACTTTTTAATATACCCATTTTGCTTTTCTTTTTTTCCGATATTCAAAAAGAAATCCTTCTCATATCTACGGTGTTGCAGTGCAAGAATCTTTAACTCCTCAGATTTTTCAAGGAACATAACATCGTTCTCAACCATGTGTGAAACGTGGGAAATACTGCTTGATATTCGTATAAATCCAATTCCTCCGACAATAACGACAATTAGAGATACAAACAAAAAACTACCTACTAATTTTTTTCCAAGCGATAAGTCTCTAAACCATTTTGAAATCATCAAATCCCCCTATAACTTTATGACAATAGTTTGTTTAATCTGGTGGCTTAATAAAAATACTAAGAATATTGTAGCTAAATAATTCAAAAAGTGTGCCAAAACCCGATCAGAACAGAATGACATATAATTACAACCACATACAGAAAAATTAGGTTTTATATGATGTTAAATAGAATTAAATTATTACGATCTAACAAGAATTTCTTATTTATTCAGAATCACTATTCTCTCAGATTTTTACTGTCATGATAAATAGTTGGACATCATATGCCTCTTTGTTTTCGATCAATCACGGCAAAAAAACAATAAAAACCGATTTTGTAAAAAATTCCGGTCGTATTCATGATATTTTACACTCAAAAGGGGGTATGGTTTTAAGCAATAGCATAGCGACACATATCTATTATCTTTCGCGTTTAATCAGAATCCTTGACCACAATATGGTGTGCTGGTGATTTAAAATTTTTGTAATTTTCTGACAGTTGAGTTCAGGTCGAATTACAATTCATACAAATTTATGAAGATTTTCGAATCAAAATTTTCCGTGTAATGGAATACTTCTACCCACAACTTTGGATCGCACTCGATTCCATTGTGGATTGTCATTGATCTATAGATACACCCCCGCTAATCAGTCGCGCGGCTTTTTGGGGCGGGTTGAATTAGCCTTGTCAGGCGCTTGGTTTTTCATAAACAACCACCCTATATCCTAAATCCAAACTCCTTTTTTAAGCAAATGGTTATGTTTTTTACGCCATGCTCCGGAATAAATCTCGTGTTGCAGTCTATCCAATCTATCTTGAATATTGGGTAGACGAGAAAATGTTGATATTGCTTTTCTTATCTTTGGATCCAAATAAGCCTCAGGCCTCTGCCAATATGCACACATAAATCCGTCGGAACAGTCATAAGGTATCTCAATAGTTTCAACTGAAATTCCTCCGAGTATTTGATCCAACTCTTCTAATGTTGGAAATAGCTCATAATCAACCCCTGTTATTTCAGGGATATAATTTTCGAGCCAGAAATTGTTACCATATCCTATCCAGGTAAAAAGTATGATTTTATTTCTGGAAACTCTGACCATCTCTTTCAATCCCGACGTAATATCTGACCAGTGATGTATGGTGAGAATTCCCATTGAAATATCAAAAACATTGTCCCTAAACGGCAAGGATTCTGCTAGCTGGTCATAATCTACTGACATTGTTTTCTCACCAAGTCATTATTGGGATGCGCATTTCATTAAAAATGGTACCAGATACTCTACTTGAGCTTTCTATGTTTTATTTTTTTATATGTTTTTCTACAGCTTCTTTATGTTTTGCAACGTAATTACAGCTTGGTGCTTCACCACACTTTCTACATGCAAAATCATAGGCGGAATTCAAAACCCCGCATTCCGGACAAGAATAATTTTTCCGAGCATCTTTTAACCAGTTTTCAAAATCAACTTCTTTGATGCGTTCCTGGTCCTTCCAAATTTCAATTCGATGAGGCGCTGCCGATTGAAATCTTTTTATTTCATCACATGGATACTCGTTACACGATACACAAAAGTCGATCCCTTTTTGGGCCGCACAATCTGACATTTTACATGTTTTACAATATGGCCCTCTTTTGTCCGAACGGTACCCGTAGCATGTTACCTCCTCTTCTGAAACATTAAATCCTTTAGACAGCTTCTTGAGGCGAGCCGGATCCTCGGTTGTCGCAATGTATAAAGAGCAGGCCTCAGCGATCGTTCAGCCCACAAGTCTGCGGAGCTTTCTGCAGGCCAGCAGCAGCGGGTCGCCTTGGCACGCTCCCTTACCAATGACCCGGCCCCCTCTATCGGATAATAATATGTTGCGTTCACTTATTGATTGAGTTTTCCTCAGCCGCCAGGACGATTTGATTTCTGCCCTGCTCTTTTGCCTTGTATAATGCTTTGTCAGCAGCATTTACAACCGCTTCAGGTCCGGTTCCGTTATCTGGGGAGCAGGCTATCCCTCCGGAAACAGTCACCTTGAGTGTTTCCGTATTGTACTGTATGGGTAATTCCTGAATACTCTTCCTGATTTCTTCGGCCCGGCGCCGTAGGATTTCCGGGGTACAATCCGTTATGATGAGCAGCAACTCCTCACCACCGTATCGGGTGGCGATGTCCTCAGATCGTGTAAACTGGATCAACAGTTTACCCAAGCCACGCAGGACCTGATCTCCAGCTTCATGTCCATAGGTATCATTAAAGTTTTTAAAGTGGTCCACATCAAAAAGAATCACTCCGACCCCGGTGTTTTTTCGTTGAGCCCTGGCAAACTCACGTTTGAGAGAGGATTCCATATATCTCCTGTTGTACAATCCAGTGAGCGCATCCCGAATAGATTGCCGGTGAAGCTTTGCCTTCAGCTTGATATTTGAGAGACTCAGGGCGTAGAGTTCTGTTACTCTTTTTGCCAGGCTTTCTATGTTTTTAAACTCAAGCTCACAGTTCTCGGCCGACCTGCCCTGTGTATCCCATAACAGGTGAAGAAGGCCAAAGAGTTCGCCTTTGGCGCCAATTGGCACACACAAGCCATATCTGTTTTCGAGTTCATCCTTATCTATGTGCCCGCAAACCGCATTGAGTTCACTGTTATGGATCATATGGGTACTGCCTATCCTGAGCGCCCAGCAATCCTTTGATTCGAATTCGATCTCAGGATTGGGAAACTCGCCAAAAACCGCCTTTGCTTTGAAAACTTCAGTTCCCTCCTCATACAAGGCCAGGAAGCCTGAGTGGCATGAAAAGACCTGCTCACAGAGGGATGAAATGATTGCATAGCTTTCCTTATCCTCTTCGCACGCCTGAAGAAGGTCCCCAAGCCTGGACATGGTATCCGCTTCGAAGTTTCGCCGTTTCAAGGCTTGAACCGTTCGGGTCAGTTCCTCCGTTCTCTGCTGAACCATCTGTTCAAGCTCGTCCTGGTACTGCTGCACCTTATCTTCAGCAAGTTTCTGTTTGGTAATATCAAGCACCAGGGAGGCGACGCCTATGATTGATCCGTCCGGATTTTTCAGCGTTGTGTTGTACCATTCACATAGCTTTTCTTCCCCACTTTTCGTATGATTGGTATTGATTGCGTGGGTTCCGCCACTGCTTGAAATCAGTTTATTCCAGATTTCCTGGGCATATTTTTTTTCCTTGGGGGGCAAGATCAGATCAAAGGCGCTTTCTCCCATCGCTTCATCTCTGGAATATTCAAATATACGTTCAGCTGCATTATTCCATTCCTTGACTTTCAGTTCATGGTTCCACTCGATCACGCCTACCGGCGTATGCTTTAAATGAAGGGAAAACCGCTGGGTCTGTGCTTTTAATTCACTCTCTGCTGATTTTTTTTCCTTTATTTCTCTTTCGAGCTCCAGGGTTCGTTTTCTGACCCTTACTTCAAGCAACTCCTTTGATTCAGAAAGCTTCAGGAAAAGACCAATACCCACCATCAACAAGATGATGCATAACACGATATACATGTAAAGATAAACCGCTCTGCACGGCCATTTCACGTCGATATTCCCGATTGAACTTCCCTCGTATTCAATAGCAGATGTCAAGGATATGACCGGGATCAAACCGACCAGGGACAAGAAGGAATCCATTTTTGATCTTGGATAGCCTTCAAGTTCAAGAAATACTTTCTCGTTATCATCCACTACGGTTATGGACTGATGGCCATTGGCACGCATCGCCAGGGATAAATATGCGTTAGGGCTGTTTCTTTCATAGGTCCACAGGGAATTGGAAACTATTTTTGCGTATTCCTTGATTTCATTGGCCATCTCTGACCGCAGGTGATTTTGGTGAAAGTGAATAAAAACAAGAAAAGCCGCTATAAAAAGAAAGAGGCTTATTGCCAGGGCTTTTCTTACCTTGAAATTCGGTTTGACTTCTGAGGAAATCATGCGTGCCTCACGCTCTATTTATATTGTTTCAGGATAGTTGAAATCACACCGCTGGCCTGCATATCCTGTATTATTTCATCAAACTCCGGCAAGCAGCTCACCCGGGGATGTCCCTTTCTAATTAAAAAGTGAAACGGCATTTCTGACAAAATGATGCCGGTATCCAGTACCTTACCTGACAGGTTTAACCTGTGGATATCCGGAAAGGCGGCAAAAGGCCACTCAATAATCAGATCGCCTCTTTGGCCGGATAGCATATACCAGATGTTTTCAATATAGGGGCTCTCATAGGTTTTAATCCCGATGGATTCAATGTGCTTCTTGTGCCACCCGTTCCCACTGTATGTAATTACGCTGAAACCCCGCTTTTTCAGATCATTGATTTTTTCTACCGCCATGATTTGAGACAGCTTCGGATGGTTTACATAGGTGAATAAATTCATCGGTTTTATAAAGATGGGGTGCGCGTGGGTCTCGGCGTAAACCTGACGTTCCTGAGTAGGTACTGTTATAATCGCATCATCTTTTCCATTGATCAGGTTTTCCTGGCAACGGGCCCAGGGATAATTCGTCCATATTAGGGAAAAGCCCATTCTTTCTTCCAGAGACTCCGTAAGGATATCATGGAAAATTCCCTTTACCTTTCCGGTTTTATCCGTCCAATGAAACGGATAAAATTCGGTGTATGCGATTCGAAATGTAGGCGAGATCGATCCTGCTTTAACCGGAGTCATAAGAACAAGAGAAGAAAACACGATAAACACCAATGAAATGATTATCATTCTCATTGCCAAATCTCCCCATTTTTAGTAGTCCCGTACCTACGGCGCCGGGCTCCCGCTGATCACCACCCGGTTCCGTCCCTCTTTTTTTGCCTGATACAGGGCGGTATCTGCCTGATGCAACAGGTCCTCAAGCGTCTGCCCGGGGTTCCTGAAGGTGACCCCGGCACTGATGGTCAACTGTTCTTTTTCCATGGGATGGGAAAACGTCAAAGCCTCGACCCGGCAGCGCACCCGTTCGGCGATCTGGTCCGAGGTGGCTGCATCCTTTCCCGTTATAAACACAGCAAACTCCTCCCCCCCCATCCGTACGGGAATGTCACTGTCCCGGACGGTGTCCATAATCGTGCCGGCAGCAGCCTTGAGCACCTCATCACCGGTATTGTGACCGTATGTGTCGTTGATGCGCTTAAAATGATCAATGTCAAAAATGATCACACCCAGCATGGTGTTCGGATTCCTGTCCTGGATACTGAAGATTCGCTGTAATGCTTCATTCATGTAAACCCGGGTGTAAAGGCCGGTAAGGGAGTCGGTCATGGCCTGCTTATAGAGCCGCTGCTTTTCCAGTTCCATGCTGCGCTGTATCATCTCGCGCTCCACAGCAACACTCAGGGGGGCAGCAATCTGGAGCAGTGTCTGTGCTGTTTCATCATCCAGGTTGATGGGTGTGGAAAACGACATTTTGACCAGCCCGTTGACCTTCACATTTTCGGAAGAGGTCAGGGGCATGTATGCACAGGTTTCCGGCCCGTGACCTGAATCAGTGCCGTCTCCGGATCTGTCAATCACCAGAATCTCCTTGAACCGCATCTTCCACTGGTGAATATCCATGCCCAGGGTATCCTCAAACCCATCCGGCATCTCTGCCCGTACCCCTTTGAACAGGTTGCTTTCGCAGATATGGAGGACCAGGTCGGATTCATTGATCGCCCAGCACTCAAAAGAGGACACGGGAAGAATTCTCCGGATCAGTTCCAGGATGGACTGACCGATATCGGAAAATGATTTATGGATAATCATGGTCTCCATAAAATCCCTGAGGACCTTGTTCAATTTAGACAGGTGTAAAATATCCGCACTGGTTTGTGCCAGCGTATAGATCCCGCATTCAACATTTTTAAGCTGCTTGAAATAGAAATCCAGCATATGCGTCGGGATGACAGAACCATGCTGCGGCGCAATCATGGTGATATTGTATGCCTCAAGCTTGGTTAACCCGTTGAACAGGATTTCATTGGACGGCATATAATGCTCGTGGAAAAACCGCATCCCCTCGAAGAATGATTCATCATGTGCAAACAATGAGAATTCTTCGGTGAACGCCCCGAAAATATCACTGGAGAACAAAACCCCGGTAGAGGAATCAAACGTACAAAACGCCCCGGGAAAATGCATATAAGGTGTAAAAATAAATTCCAGGGATCTGTTTTCGGATAACTTCAGGGCCCACCCGTTTTCCTCCACACAGAAAAACGGCAGCTCCAACCCGTAATGTTTGAGCAGTGCAATGGCCCGCCAATGGCTCACGATCACAGCATCTTCCCGTGTGATCAGTTTATCGATCAAGGGAAGCGCTCCGGTAATATCAGGATCCTGGTGGTGACAGACAAAATACCTGATATGGTTAAACGGAACAACCTGTTCAACCTTTTTCAGGACATGCTTAAAGGTGAGCTTTGATCCCGGGTCAAAGAGTACAGAATCCGTGCCGTTTTCAATCAAATAAACATGACATTGGAATTTATCGTCAGGCAGTGCATGCCCGACCCACCAAACACGATCTGCAAGCTGCACAGCATCATTGACACTTACATCCGTCCAATCACGTGTATCCATTGATATCTCCTAATGCATGGGGTTGTCCACCAGGATATAACAATTTTGTATTCGATTCAACACAAGCGGCTGAACTTCATTAAATTGAATAGCGCTCCGGAACACTGTCCAGAAATTCTTTGTCCAATCTTTTGATGGCGTTCTCCACTCGTTGAACTGCATGTTCTCTATCCCTGGGAAGCATGGCATCAAAGGTCACTGTATTGATCCCATGAATGCCCAGGTATGCGGTGTCAATATCGATCAGTTCGATCAACTTTTTCTGCTCTTCCAGAACCTCCAGTTCAGTCGCGGGTAGGAATTTACCCGTTTCCACATCCTGGGCCAGCCGGCTGTCGCCAAACGCCCCCATGGTGGTCATGGACACACCCGCGGGTTTGGATGCGTTGATCAGCTTTGCGTTGGCAATGGCGTTCTCGATCCCTTTTCCCTTGCCGGCACCACCGAATATAAAGATATCAATGTGCCTGATCCCTGCCCTGTTCAACCGTTCCAGCTGCTCATAGGAATCCTTGAGGCTGAATCCTTTATTCATGTAATCAAGGGTGGGTTCATGCCCGGATTCCGTCCCGACCCACAGGTCATTGATTCTCAGGTCACTCAGCTCTTCAAGTTCCTGGTCGGTCTTGCTCTTGATGTTATTGATGGACGCGTACATGGTGATCACTTCCACTTCCGGGAAATATTCGATAACCTTTTCAGCGATGGGTTTCAACCGGCTGGCAGATAAGACAAAGGCGTCACCGTTCACCAGGAATACCCGTTTAACTTTCCCGTAAACCTCTTTTGCCTCCCTAAGATCCGTTTCAACCTGCTCAAGGGATTCAATGGAAAACCGGGTATCCTTATACATGGTGCAGAAGGTGCATTTATTATGGGTACACCCGGCAGTGACCTGCAGCAGTAAACTATTGGCCTCGTATGGGGGGCGGTATGTGGGTCCTGTATACTTCATTGTGTTCTTCCTAGTTCAATGCGGTTTAAATCAAGTTCCCGGTAGCATGGATCAGCCGATCAACTTCTGTTTTTCTATAAGCTTCCGGGTGGGCCTGGGCGAAACAGCCCTGATCATTATCAAAATACTTTCCTGTAATACCTTTGTACTTGTCTGATACTGCCAGATCATACAGGATGTCCGCGCCTTTATCTGCGGAGGACCTGTGGTGCCCGAAGGCTTCGGCCACCATTCTGGTATTGAGCAATGATCCGGGATTGACGGCAATAACGGCAATTTCCGGACAGGCCTGGGCCAGGTGGAAGCTCCACATGGTCAGTGCCAGTTTGCTCTGAGCATAAGACTCCCAGTCTGATACTGACTCTTGCCCCGACAGTGCATTTAGGGATACGGGGGACTGGGCCGCTGAACTCAGATTGATGACCCGTGGATCTGAGCCCTTGTTCAGCAAGGATATCAACCCCTGCGTCAGGAGATAGGGCGCAAAATAATTCACAGCAAACCGCATATCCAGGCCATTTTTGTTATATTCTTCCGGGCTTTTAAACACCCCTGCATTATTGATGAGAATATCCATTTTCGAAAGATCCCTATTGACCTGATCCACCATCTGCCTGACGCCATCCGGATCTGAAAAATCTGCGACAAAGCCGTCCACCTTTTCGTTTTTTGTCATCGTCCTTATTTCTGAAATTGTGGCATCAAGTTTTTCAGGGGACCGGCCGTGCAGATAAACCGCATGCCCGTTTCCAGCCAGTTTTGCTGCTGTCAGTTTTCCAACCCCATCGGTACTCCCTGTGACGAGTATGATCTTTTCCATTATATATCTCCTGTTTTTCATGGTTTCCTTTGTTGCAACCCGATTTTAAATTTCCGGGTTTTCGGCGGTCCACGCTTTATCCAGATGTTCCATGTCGGCATTCATATCCAGGGTCATGAGGTTTTCCAGATCAGCGTTGTGTTGTTGATACTGTGATATGTACTTCTCCTCGTCCTCCCGGAGTATTTTATATAGTTCAGGCATGGTGCCCTCATCATTCTTTCTGAAAATACGCATCATCCGATAGGCATCATAGGGATCAAACCCTAACAGTTTCAAGGCATCCTGCCCCAGGGTCAACGCAGTTCCAAAGGTTTCACGCCGGATGGTCGACACCCCTAAATCCATCAGGGCATATGCCCCTGAACGATCCGCTGCGACCGCAGCGATTTTCAATTCCGGATAGTGCTTGCCGGCCAGTTGAACCAGTTTACCGGCCCTATCTGAATCCCCAATGGTGATGATCAGCAGTTCTGCTTCAGACGCGCCCGCTGCTTCCAGCAAATCCAGCCGCGTGATATCCCCGTAATACACCTCAAAGCCGAATCTCCTTAATACCTCAACATTCACAGGATCATGATCAATAATCACCGGCTTGATACCCGCAGAAATCAGAAAGCGCCCCAGATCAGTGCCAAGGCGTCCAAACCCTGCAAGAATTACCTTTTGTCCTTGATGATCAATAGGGTCAGCCTCACGTTTTTCTGTGTCATCTTCCGGTGTTTGACTCATGAACTTTTCATGAACAAGAAACATCAGCGGGGTCAAAAACATTGAAATCGCCACAGCAGAAATCAGGGGCTCCACCGTATGCGCATCCATAACACCGTTGGATTTACAATATTGGAACAGAACAAAGGCAAATTCCCCCCCCTGGGCAAGGGCAATGGAAAACAGGGGCCGGTCGTTTTTCGCTACTCTAAAGATAGTTCCTGTTATAAAGAGAACCAGCCATTTGAAAACCATCAACCCTGCCGTGATTCCTGCGATCAAAGCAATTTGATTTCCAATCAGCGTAAAGTTCAGGCTGGCCCCGATGGAAATGAAAAAAATCCCCAGCAGCAATCCCTTAAAGGGCTCAAGATCGCCCTCCAGTTCATGTCGGTATTCATTGTCAGCCAGGACCACACCGGCCAGGAATGTCCCAAGCGCAGGTGAGAGTCCCACCACGGTCATGAGCAGTGAGATGCCCACCACAAGCGCCAGGGCTGCAGCAACAAAAATCTCTCTGACCCGTGTGGCAGCGATAGCTCTGAATACGGGCCGGCTCACAAATTTACCCAGAAAAAAAATCAGCAGGATGGCACAAAGGGTGACAATGACCTGCAGGTATTGCGGCAGTGCGCTGATATCAAAAAGCACGGCGTTGTGATGGCTGTCTGCATGCATGGCAGCGGTCGCCAGAAGCGGCAGGATGGCAAGCATGGGAATGACGGCCAGGTCCTGGAAGAGGAGAACCGAAAAGATGGATCGCCCCGCAGATGTATCCATCAGCCCCTTTTCCCTCAAGGTCTGCAACACAATGGCAGTGGAGGAGAGGGAAAGAATCAGGCCGATGGCTGTTGCCTGCTGCCAGGGCAAAAACAAAAAGGCTGTCCCGCCAATGACAAGAGACGATAACATCACCTGAGCACCGCCCATTCCGAGAATCGGCGTACGCATCTGCCAAAGCAGACTCGGTTTGAGTTCCAGGCCGACCAGAAAAAGCATCATCACCACGCCAAACTCAGTGAAATGCATCACCTCTTCGGCATTATCAATAAGGGAAAGACAGAACGGGCCGATGATGATACCGGCTATCAAATAACCGAGTACCGAACCCAGACCCAATTTCTTTGCAACAGGCACGGCAATGGCGGATGCTGCCAGAAAAATAAACAGTTGAAGAAGAAAATGTTCCATGGCTTATGAACTCCTGATGATTGTGTTCAAATCACTGTTCAGGTATCTGTATTCAAAGACCTTCTCAATATCCAGGGTGCCGTCCCGCAAGGCTGTTACCGCCCGGCGGTAGTCTTTGGCATGCGCCTCAATCATTTCCGCGGGCAACCCCCTGTGAATACCAAGAACGGTAAATGGCGGCAGCCAGGTCATCCGGCACAGGTTTGCTGTGGCGCGATAGGGAGAGGTCAACTCACCAATGGTAAAGGCGTTGTACCCGTCTTTACGATAAGTACTGTCATCACCGCCACCGGTAATCGCCTGAAAAAACAGCTTGCCTTCCAATGCCTTGCCCTGGGAGCCATAGGCCCACCCGTGTTCAAGAACCAGATCCAGCCACTCCTTCATGATTGCAGGCGTTGAATACCAATAGAAGGGGTGCTGAAAAATGATCACATCATGATCTTCGCAGAGCCCCTGCTCTCTTTTCACATCAATTAAAAAATCCGGATACTGTGCATACAGGTCATTGACCGTAATCCCTTCGAGATCTTCAACTGATTTGCGAAGGGCATTGTTCATTTGTGAACGGGCCCTGGCCGGATGGGCAAAATTGATAAGGATTTTATTCATGATTATCCCTTTTTAGCGGCATCATTGAACCAAATGCCTTTCGAATTGCATTTGGCTTTTCTTGTAACTTTATCATATCTCGTTGAATCCTATTATATGTATAATTTAATCGTTTCCTGCCCGGTTGCAACGCCGGGGAGGGCTTTTTCGGGTGCCTTTTATTTCAGTCTCCAAGCGGCCGTTCTCTGGTATAAATGATACGACAAGACAGAAATAACACAAATTAATACTTGCAATCACAACCATAACAAACCCTTATTTTCATCAACCATTTGCCAGATATGCGGTTTCCCATCTTTATAGACACTGCCGTATATAAAAACTTGAAATAACTAAAAATAAAACATTGACAATGACCCATAGGTTGCTATACTGACTGCAAGTCATTATTTAGGAAGTATAGTCAAACCCGTATAAAAAGAGTGCCACCATGAAAAACAAACGAATGGAACGAAAAAAGATCATGGAAGAATTGACGCGCAATGACATCCTTGACAGTGCGGTTACCATTCTTTTGGATAGTGGAATAAAGAATTTCACAGTGGACGCGGTTGCCTCTGGCGCCGGGATTGCAAAAGGGACGGTGTACCTCTATTTTAAAAGCAAAAACAAACTCCTGGATGCTGTTCTTGATCGCGCTTATCTGCCATTACAGCAAGACCTTCACGAGATTATCCTCACAAAAGAGAACCCACTGAAAAAATTGGAAAACTGCATCACGGTTTGCCTTCAACACACAGAAGATAACAAATTCCTGCTCAAACAATTACGCACCGTTCTTTTTGCCACCATGGATATCCGTATCAGCGACAAAAACTCATGGTATTGGATTCTTGCCGATATGCTTGGCAAAGTGCTGGAGGAATCGGCGGCATCCGGAATGATCAGGCCGGTAAATTTTGTGAAAGTGTCTGCATTATTCATCGATTCCATAAATTCTCTCATGGCTCACAGGATTCTTTCGGATGTCAAAGAAACAATTGATCAGGACGTTGATGAGATGATGGATCTGTACCTCAACGGCTTGAAAACCAATTAGCAATTATGGAGGACTACATATGGCATCTTTTAAATTCGACCTAGAGACATATTTTAACCGTATTGATTATAGCGGTGGCACTGACATATCCTTGAACACATTGACCGATCTGCACCACGCCCATTTTCATGCCATCCCTTTTGAAAATTTCGATATCCTTTTAGGACGGGGTATTGACCTCGATCCCCGGGCCGTTTTCAATAAGCTGGTCCTAATGAAAAGAGGGGGATACTGCTTTGAATTAAATGGACTGTTCCTGCATGCCCTTCTGTCCTTGGGCTTTGAAGCCAGGGCATTGCTGGCCCGCGTTCACTTGACAGGGACGCCGTCCGGGCGGGGCCATCAATTGGAGCTGGTATCTATTGACGGTAAGGACTGGGTTGTCGATGTGGGGTTTGGCTTGAATTCACCCCGAAGACCTCTTTCTATCGAAATGGACAAACCTCTCTCAGAAGATGGGAGAACGATACGCCTGACCGATGGCGGGCATTTCGGCATCATGTTTCAAGCCCTTGAGAACGGTGAGTGGAAAGATCTCTACAGTTTTGACCTGGGGTATGTGTTTGCCCCGGATATTGCCTATGGGAACCACTATACATCAACTCATCCGGATACATTTTTCACCAATTCGCGGGTGGCAGGAATTCCTTTTACCGGCGGCGGGATCACGTTGATGGACCGGACATTAAAGATTACCCAAAATGGTAGACAGGATGTGCAGATCCTGCCGGACAGCCCTGCCTATCTGGATGCGGTAACAAAGCATTTTGGAATCGAACTGGATGCGCCCTATGGTGATCTGAAGCCGATGCCCCCTGAAGAACAGGCCGGTGAGTAGGATCGTTTGAAACGTTTATCTTCTGGTTGGAGTTTTACATGCGGTATATATTAAAAGACCGGAATCTCATCATTCTTTTTATTGCTTCTTTTCTGTTTTTCTTAAACGAAACCATGCTGTTGCCTGTTTTACCCCTGGTTTTATTCACTTTCGGGTACAGCAACACTGAACCTATTTTGGATATGACAAGAACCATGTTGGAAGGCCTTGGATATAAAGTATCTGATTTTATAAACAGTCAGGAGGCTCTCGCAACATTTAACGATGATCCCTATAAATTTGATTTGGTAATTACTGATATGACCATGCCACACATGACCGGATTAGAGATGATTAAGAAAATGTATTCAGTCCGTCCGGAAATGCCGGTGATTCTGTGCACTGGATTCAGCGCAGTAATTAATCAAGAAAAAGCATTTGCTTTAGGTATAAAAGGATTTTTAACTAAGCCAATACTAAAAAAAGAAATGGCTAAAACCATTCGAGAAGTACTTGACACGTGATTAAAAATTCAAAGCCAGAAGGAGTGGAATCTACCGACCCTTCACCTGCTTGATGTCACGGGGAAGCTCTTTTAACCAGCCGGTCTGGAGCACCCCCCACAGCCCGGCCAGGATCGCCTCGGCCGCATCATGACGAAGAGATGTCGGCCGTTTGGCTCCGGACCATTCAATGACATTCTTAGCCAGGATGCCTGCATTCTTTTTGGCCTGTTTTCCGTCCCGTTGTTCCCTGCTGTAGAGCAGGTCTTTGCGCCAGGTTTCTGCGCTGACCTGCCGAAGGGAGATCTTTCGGCGGTTGGCCTCCTTGATCCAGATGTCAGCAAGGGGCCCCCCGCCTTCAATGACCAGCATGGAGATATCGGGGTTTTCCTTGAAAATCCCGTAAACGGCTGACTTCAGTCGCTTGACAGACGCGTAGTTCTGGGACCGGTACCAGACCAGTCTTCCGTCTTGGCCGTATAAGGCAAGCCCGGTCTTAAGCCCGATATCCACTGCAAGAAGAAAGTTCATATACCAAACTATGATTTTGGGTTCACTGTTTGGCAAGTATAGGATTCATTGGAGCAAGAATCCATAAAAATGTGACGTCTATGACCCGGATGAATTGGTGAGCTCTTTCTCCCCTTCTGTCTTGATATGTTCGATCTTTTCAATGGTTGAATCCGGAAGCGGTTCAGGTTTGTGGGTGTCAAGGATTTCCACAATTTTTTCCCTGACCCGGTCCTCCGTGCTGCGCCGGCCGTCGGAATCCCATTTTTCAAATGGTTTACGGGTGAATATCTTCGGCTGCCACAACTCCTTTTTAAAATGGGTCAGTGTATGTTTTTCCGATAAAAACTGCCCACCAGGCCCCACTTTATCGATGAGGTCAAGGGCAATCTGTTCCGGGTTGAACTCGAGGCCGCGCATGAACCGCCGGACCATGCCGATGATTTCATCCCCCAGGATAAGCTGCTCAACACTGCAGGCCATGGTCATATCCATATACCCGACATCATGGATCAGGTTCAGACCGGACATGCCCTGGGCCATGATGTGAAATGTGGCTTCCACACCGGCCTGTGCATCCAGCATCTTGGAATCCGTTGCCCCGGCAAGCCCCCATGTGGGCAAACCCAGCGACTGGGCAACCTCGGCATGGGCTGCCTGGGCCAGGCTCATTTCAGGCCCGCCCACACTGAGCAAACCCCGCATCATGTCAAACGCAGCATAGGTACATCCCAACCCCACCGGGCATCCGGGTGATCTGAGCTGCGCCAGCACAATGCACATCATGGATTCGGCAACGCCCTGGGCCACACCGGCCGGGATTGTCACCGGTCCTGTGGCGCCGAACTGGACGCACGGCCCCATCATCTGGGGCAGAAACCGGTCTGCAGATACAAATATCCTGTCCACGGTTTCCTCAGGCATGACCAATGGGGTAATGGGCTCCGGATAGGACACCAGAAACGGTTTTTCCCTGAGCTGATCTCTCCCGCCGGCAACCGCTTCAGCCATGTCGTACACCAGCTCCATTCCCCGGGGTGAATAGGATAAAAACACAATGGGCTTGGTCGTATGGGGGACCGTTGCCGCGAATTCGTGAAGCTCTGCAGCAATCGCCGGAACATCCTGTGCAGATCCCATGGGCATGACCCAATCGATATTATCAAGCGCATCTGCAATGTGCGCAGCCCGCTTCAGATCCTCAACACCAGTTTTGTGGTATTCTCCGGTCAGGGCATCTTTTGTGTTGGGGCTGGCGGTGGAGGTGCCGTAATAGCTGTTGCGTCCCCTGAGGTCCAGAGCGCTTTTCCCATTACGGTCATAGATGGTCCACCCCTTGGGTGATGACAACAGGCAGTCCCTGACGATATATTCTGGAACCTTGACGATATCGCCGTTCATCCGGGAACCGGCCGCAACCAGCATCTGTCTTGCACCGTCGTGCAGTACCTTGATGCCTGTCTTCTCAAGGATGATGAAGGCCGCTGCCGTCAACTCCTCTATTTGGTCCGGCGTCAGCATGTTAAAGGTTGGCAGGGCATGGATGGTCTTATTGGTTTGAATCATCGGCTCATTCCTTTAAAAACTGTCATCTTCAACGAATCACCCGCACCATGGGATTGGTGCGGGTGATTTCAACTCAGCCTATGCCAGTGACACTTCATTGAACAGCATATGAGCATTGGGATGGCCCTGGATACCCTTGACATTCTTCCTTGCGATCATCCAGACCGCCAACCAGTAACCAATGGCGATGGAGCCCCTGTCATATTGGATTTTCTGTAGTTTACAGAACAGTTTCCGCCGTTTTTCAACGTCCAGCGTTCCGTTTGCCTGTTCCAGGATCTCGGAAAATTCTTTGTCCACCCAGCGGGATTCGTTCCAGGACACCGGCTTGCCAGTGTCATCACCTTTATAGGCAAGATTGAGTACGATGGTGCCTAGGGGGCGATGGGTCCAGGGCGTGATCCCCAGGTCCACCTCGGTCCATTTTTCCCAGTACTGGCTGGTCGGCATGGTCTGTATATTGATCTTAAAACCGCCGGGGATGGCATCCTGCTTGAGGACCTCTGCGTACTTGACGACATCAGGCCACCCGCTGCCGACGGCCAGGTTGACGGTCAGACCGTCAGGGTAGCCTGCCTCGGCCAGCAATTTTTTGGCACCCTGGGGGTCATAGGCCGGTACCGGCATTTTGCAGTACTCCGGATGAAGCGGGTATACGTGGAAATCCTGGCCCTCAAGGCCTTCACCCATATAACACAGGGCCAGCAGCTTCTCATGATTATGGCATTTTTTAAGTGCCAGGCGAACCTTCTCACTATCCCAGGGTTTCATGTCGACCCGCATGCGGAGGACCCGGGCCGATGCAGTCGGTGCGGATTTGATCTGAATCTCCGGGTGGTTTTTCAATGCCTGGAAGATGTCATTGCCGCCCCGGTCGGCCATATCTATAAAATCAACGTCACCACTGCTGAGGGCTGCAATCATGGGGGCACTTTCAGTTCCCATGTCGATGAACTGCATCTCATCCAGATAGGGAAGCGGTTTTCCATCCACACCTTTTTGCCAGTAGTCTTTTCTGGCCTTGATAACGGCAATTTCCCCTTCGGAATATCTCTCCAGGGTATATGGACCGGTGCCATGGGGTGCTTTGAGAAAATCGCCTTCAAAGGTTCTATGGTTGAGCACCTGGGCCGTGAACTGGAATAAGTGCTCGGGAATGCCGATCTCCGGCCGTTTCAGATGAAGTTTGACCTGGAAGTCATTGATCCTCTCCAGCCCTGTGGGATCAAGGTATGAGCCGATCAGCCCCTTTAGTGAGGACCCCACTTTTTCATCCAGCCACTGGTTAAAGGTAAAAATCACATCATCGGCATTAAAAATATCTCCATTGTTGAACTTGATGCCCTTTCTGAGATTCAGGGTCCAGGTTTTCAGATCGTCACTGGCCAACCAGTTTTTCAACAGGTACGGGTGGGTAATGTTTTTATTATCCGTCAGGGTCAGGTACTCGGCCACCTGGCGGGTCACGTTTGCGCCTCCGAGCCAGGAATACGCGGACGGGTGGGATATTTTCTGCAGTGCTGTCGCGATTTTCAGTGTGCCTCCCCGCTTCACACTTCCGGCAGCCGCCGACTTGACCCAGGAAAGACCGGCCATCTGTGTGGCCGTAAACGCTGAGACTCCCAGTAAGGTTGATAAGCGAAGAAACTCTCTTCTGGACAGTTTTCCCTTTTCCATGTCACTCTTTAAATCGTTTACTGCTGGATGGATCTTGGTGGTCATCATTCCCTCCCGTAAAACATTGGTTTAGGTCGGAGTGCTGCTCAAGCCTTCGTCATTATTAAAAATACGAAGCGCAGCACTATTTGATATAATGATATTATCATTATATTGAGCTAATATTAATGTCAATATTTTTTTTAGTTGCCGGGCCTGACTTGCTACAGCGGATTAAATTCTTGTTTTTATTGGATATAAACTAATTTACGACAAAATCGGTTGGCCTCGGGACAGGGATATGCCTAACATTAAAAACGTGTCAGCCAGCGCCTGCATCAACCCAGAATTTCTGATTTCCGTTGGGTGACATAGGTGTCAAGATCCTGCTTCAGACCATCATCAATATGGGGAGGCGTGTAACCATTCAGCCGTTTTTCAAGATTGATTGATGCGGCCTGGGTGCAATCCATCGCCCCGCTTTCCCGCCATCGTTGGACATTATTCCGGTTAAACAGTTCTGAACGGGACAGCTGTTTGAAATTTTTAAAGGTACTGGGGTGAGACAGAAAATTGCCGGCAGCGCTAACATCACAAATGGTCTCCAGGTCTATGGTGTCTTTTGTGATCCTCATGGGAGAAAGGATATTTCGTACCAGAGAACACAGCTCCTCATCAATGAGCCACTTTTCGAAACTCAGGGCCATAAATGAAGATATCTGCCCGCAGCCATGGAGGATGAAATGGGCACCATTACGCAGAACCGTTGACATCATTATGCTGCTTTCAACAGCGGCCTGGGCATCCGGGGCATTGGCATCCGTGAGTGCCCCGCCGGTGCGGCACGGAATATCGTAAAACTGGCTCATCTGGATGGCAGTGGCCGCGATCTTTACCGTCTCCCAGGCGCCCACGACACCAACGGTGCTCTTCATATCCATGGGCGCCGAGGTTGTTCCATATATCACAGGAGTGCCAGGACCGACAACCTGGGACAACACAAGCCCGGCCAGTATTTCAGCATTGATCAGTGCCAGCAGCCCGGGCAACTGAACCGGAGCAGAGGAACCGGCAAGGGCCATGTTGGAAATTACCACCGGCTGGCGGTACCGCGCGGCGGTCATCAACACATCGGTCTGTTCACCGGCAAACTGCAACGGAGTCAGGGTGTTGACGATCATTGCCGCTACAGGGTGATCCAAAAGATAATCCATGCCGCCGAAAATCCGCCCGGTCATGTTGAATGTATCTAAGGCGGTCTCCTTTGAACCAAAAGCACCCAGGATCGGCTTATCGCTCCGGGTCAGATAGGTCAGCATCATATCCAGGTGAGCGGATTTCAAAGGGACGTCATGGGGCTGAACCATCAGATATCCCCCCATACCCAGCTGATCTGACGTCTGGACCAGGTCGCAGCAGATGCGGAAATCATCCAGGGTGGCTGGTCGCTGCTCACCTGAACGGTCAGCAACATTGGGCGCGCCGACCGTGGGCAGCAGGACATGATCACGGCCCCCGACCTTCACGTGATGGTCATGGTTTCTGGCATGAAGGGTAAAGCTTGATGGTGCGGTTGCAAGGGCCTCCAAAACCTGTTTCTCGCTGATGAGAACACTGCCGTTGTTGTGACTGTAACCGCGTTTAACGAATATATCTAACGCGTCCTGGTTATTGAAGCAAACCCCTTCCCTTTGAAGGATCTCAATGGATGCATCGTGAATGAGCTGCAATTCAGCGGCACTGGCACCCTGCATCCTGTCCGGTAGATTGGTAATCGAGTTGTACATAACGCCACCTGAAAACATCAATTAGCTAATCATTAATAGATTATATCATTAGTCTTTTCACAACTGCATGTCAAACAGAACTTCATCGTTCTCCAGTTGAATCAGATCTATTCTTCTGAGGTTTCTAAGATAAGGTCCCTGAATTGGAACAGAAGTTTCTTGACCGCGTAAGACGCCCCTTCCTCATCACGGTCGGCAATGGCTTGAATGACTCCTTCCCAATGGTCACAGGCCAGTTGGGTTTCCCTGTCACCACCTTCAGAGAGATATTGTGCTGCATATTGGTGAAGACCGTCAATGATGGGGATTAACACGGCATCATATATCCGGTTGTCGGCGGCCTTTAAGAACTCTTTTCTTAACTCCTGCTCGATCTCAACCAGCCGCGTCCAGCCCTCATGACCGTTGCCTTTGCACCCTTTTAACTCCTCAAGAAATTGTTTGAAGATTTCAATCTGCTCAGAGTCTGCCTTCTGGACGACCAGCCTGACCACAGCCGCCTCATTACTGATCCGGAATTCATACAATTCCCGGTGTGAAAGCACCATATGGTGCAGAAGCATTTTCAAGCTGCGGGTTAAAGGTTTAGTGGAAATCTCACGGACAAAGAACCCGCCTTTGGCGCCTTTTCGAGCCTTCAAAAGCCCCTTTTGTTCGAGTATGGCAAGACTTTCACGGATGGTGACCAGGCTGACACCTAAAATACCCTGCAGGTCGCGTGTGGACGGCAGGCGGTCTCCGGGCTTGTATTCACCTGACAATATGGCCTCCTCGATCTTTTGAGTGACCGCCTCTACCAGACTTAAATTCTTTACTTTACCCAGTTTTCCCATATTCAATGCCTGTTATCCAGCAAGCCATATAAATATTATCATTATATCTTTACCAGTTGTTATTTCAAATATACCCAGCTGCAAAACAAATCAAGGAGAAACCAAAATTTTTCCTTCAACTTGTGCAAACCTTCATGAACGGTATCATTTCTTTTGAAAATATCTGGTCTTTGAAATTTAACATTTTCAATTTTCGGTATTTGGTATATTTTATACGGTGATCCAATTAGAAGCGGTTTCAAAGATTCAATGAAAGTATCCGGGTTAAATTGATCATTCAAGGG
>QZLA01000164.1 GCA_004796375.1 Desulfobacteraceae bacterium | reverse complement strand
CGTCTCCTGGAACTGGCCCGTGCATGCGCCACCCAGGTGGTATGGCCCCAAGAGATCTTCTGCTGCGGATTTGCCGGTGACAAAGGGTTCAACGTGCCCGAGCTGAACCGATCCGCCCTTTCTGACCTGGCCGATCATGTGTGCACCTGCAAGGCCGGGTATTCCACGAGTAAAACCTGTGAGATCGGCCTGGCCCTTCATGGCGGTATCCCGTACCGCTCCATCCTTCATCTGGTCGATGACGTGACCCAACCTAAAATCATTTTAAACAAAGAAACGAAATATGAAATTTGACAAATATCCGATCGCTTCCACCATCAAAGCCAATTTGGTGTCATTGGGATATAAACGGCCGACAGATATCCAGTACAAAGCCATCCCTTCGATCATGAAAGGGGAGGATGTATTGGCCATTGCCCAGACCGGCACCGGGAAAACCGCGGCCTTTGCCATTCCGGTGGTCAATAAGATTGAAAAAGCAAAACGGTCTAAACGGTCCCCCGGGGTCACATGCATTGTCATGGTACCTACAAGAGAACTGGCTTCCCAGATCGCAAAGGTATTCAACCAACTCTCCAAAAAAACCCGGGTTAAAACCCTTGCTGTGTATGGGGGAATAGAGCAGGATCCTCAAATCAAGAAACTGGCCAAAGGCGTCGATATCCTGGTGGCCACCCCGGGCAGGATGTTTGATTTGATCAGCCAGGGGGCGATCAGCCTCAAACGGGTGGATACCCTGATCCTGGATGAAGCGGATCAGATGCTTGACCTGGGATTTATTGATGATATCAAGGCGATTAAGCAAAAATTACGTGGAAAACACCAAACCCTTTTCTTTTCAGCAACCATTAATCCGGAGATTAAGAAGCTGGCATTTTCCCAGGTCAAATCATCAGCCATCCGGATCCAGATATCTCCGGATGATCCGGTATCCAAAAATGTGTCCCACTTTGTCATGTTTGTCGAGATGGATGACAAGCGGTTTTTCCTCAGACAGTTTATCAACGACCACGAGGATGCCAAAATGCTGGTTTTTGTTCGGACCCGGGTCCGTGCCGAGCGCGTGGCCAAGGCACTGGAAAGAAAAGAGATCGTTTGCGCCACCCTTCATGGGGAAAAGGAACAGGACCTGAGAAACCGGGTGATGGACCAGTTTAAATCGGATCGGCTCAAGATTTTAATTGCAACAGATGTCAGTGCCAGGGGAATTGATGTGTCCGGCATTGATTTTGTGATCAATTATGATCTGCCTGAAAAAACTGAAAACTATGTTCACCGGGTGGGGCGTACCGGCAGAGGGTTTGAAAAAGGGGTGGCCATATCTTTCTGCAGCAGTGAGGAAAAAGAGCAGCTTGACACTATTCAGGCCTTTCTAAACAAAGAGATTGAGACCATCCCCATTACGAAAAAAGCATATCAGCAGACCATGGACACTTCAACACAACCCGATGATATTCAATCACTGATCAAAGAACATGAAGCCTGGGAAAAATCAAAGAAAAAGAAGAAAAGATGACGCCATGTTGAAGGTCCTGGCGGTTCAAAGGGGATGGCTTGCCGTGGATAAACCATATGGGATGAGTGTGCATAATCAACCCGGAGAGGATCTGGTCTCTTTGCTTTCCGGTTTGATTGAAGCAGATCAGTCTTTAGCTGAAAAACTCGGCATAGGTTCCTCCATTGAGATCCACCCGGTGCACCGGTTAGATAAAGAGACCAGTGGGGTGATTCTGCTCTCAACAGGCCATCAGGCGCTGGCCATGCTGGGTGATCTTTTTATGAACCACCGGGTTCAAAAAAGATATATTGCCCTGGTGCACGGCACATTTGATGAAGAATCCAAAGGAGCCCGATACTGGGAGATGCCCCTGACAAAAACAGCGGGCGGCAGAACCGATCCTGCCGGAAAAGGCAGAAAGGTCCCATGCCAGACCCGGTACAACGTGCTGCAGCAAAGTCACCGGTATGCCCTGCTGGAAATAGATCTTATGACCGGGCGCAAACACCAGATCCGGCGTCATGCGAAACTTTCAGGACATCCGGTGACCGGAGATACCCG
>QZLA01000277.1 GCA_004796375.1 Desulfobacteraceae bacterium | reverse complement strand
TCATGACCTGGCAGGTCAATTCCTGGTGTTTGCAGCCACAGACAGCCCAACAGTGAATCAGCAGGTAAAATCGGATGCCCGGGACCGGAACATCCTGTGCAATATTGCGGATGACCCTGACGGCAGTCAATTTGTTCTCCCCGCCATTGTTCAGCGGGGAGACCTGGTTGTGACTGTTTCCACTTCAGGAAAGAGCCCGGCATTGGCCAAGCGGGTGAAGCATGACCTTGAAGCATATTTCGGCCCTGAGTACGGTGCCTTTCTACTGCTCATGGGGGAAATCCGGAAACGTCTTCTGGCCGCCGGTCATGACCCTGATCATCACCGCGTTGTTTTCCATACCCTGATTAACAAAGGGTTGTTGCAGATGGTCGCCCAAAAGGATGAAGAGGCCATAGATGATCTGATCCATGAGGTGGCCGGGCTGGATGAACGGTTTGGGGCGTTTGTTTCAGGCCAGTCTGAGGTACAGGACTAACCATGTATAGAGGGGAATGAACGGTTTGGAAATATCAGTCAAGATGTTGTTGGCCCTGCCATGCCTGCTGTATTTAGCCAGTGCGGCGCTCTATGTGATCTACCTGTTCCGCCAGAAAGCATCGACACAGAAGATGGCCTTTGGTTTGTTTTGCGTGGCTGTGGCGTTCCATGTTCTGGCCACCATTATCCTGGCATTTAAGATCGGAAACCTGCCGGTTCACAATATGCAGCAAACGCTGTCCCTGGCTGCACTGGCCGTTTCATGTGCATTCATCTATGCCCAAAAGGTATTCAGGCTCAAAATTCTTGGCGTTTTCGCATCCTGCCTGGCCGCCGGCGTGATGGTAGGCGCGGTTGCCGTACCCCAGGCGCCGGCAGAGCAGCAGGCGATTCTCAACAGCTTCTGGCTGTGGTTTCATATCATACTGGTCTTCCTGGGTGAGGCTGCCCTGGCCCTGGCATGCGGGGCGGGGATTCTGTATCTGCTCCAGGAACACGGTATAAAGGCCAAGCGGCAGGGGTTCTTTTATAAACGCCTCCCTTCGTTGGACCTTCTGGATTCCACCAGCTATACCTGCATCACTGTCGGCTTTACCCTGCTCACATTCGGATTGGTAACCGGGTTTATATACGCCAAAACAGCCCTGGGCCGGTTCTGGGGCTGGGACCAGAAAGAGATCTGGTCGGTGGGAACCTGGCTGTTTTATGCCGCTTTGTTGCATTGCCGGTTATACTCGGGGTGGCAGGGCAGGAAATCCGCCATCATGACCATTGTCGGGTTCGGGCTGCTCGTATTTACGTTTCTCGGTGTCAACATTCTTTTGGGTGGATATCACCAGGTCTTCACAAGGTAGAACCATGACCGATATTTATCTAATAGGGGCCAACCACAAAACCGCACCGGTTGAATTGCGCGAACAGATCGCCTTTGATGCGGGTGAAGTCGCCCAAGCCCTGGAGCGCCTGAAAAATGATCATGGTCTGACCGAAGCCGTGCTCCTTTCCACGTGCAACCGGACTGAAATCTTGTATTATTCTGACTCTCCGGATAGTGTCGCCCGGTTAATCCAGTTGGTTGCCGATATGAAACACCTGGATCCGGACCGGTTTGAGAAAAATCTGTATGTCCATAAAAATCAGGAGGCGATCCGACACTTGTTCATGGTGGCTTCCAGCCTGGATTCAATGATTGTCGGGGAACCGCAGATTCTTGGCCAGATCAAGCAGGCATACAAGATGGCCGTGGCGCAGAACATGTGCGGTGTGGTGTTCAATCGACTGCTCCACAAATCCTTTTCCATCGCCAAAAAGGTCAGGCGGCAGACCGGAATCGGGGACAATGCCGTTTCCATATCCTATGCGGCCATTGAACTGGCGAACAAGATATTCAGCGATTTGAGCACCAAAAGTGTGATGCTCCTAGGTGCGGGTGAGATGGCCGAGCTGGCCGTCGAACACCTGATGGGGCACCAGGTGAAGCGTATTACCGTTGCCAATCGAACCTTTGAGAATGCCGTGTCCCTGGCCCAAAGATTCAACGGGGGAGCGATTAAGTTTGAAGAACGTGTCGAGGCATTGATGGACGTGGATATTATCATCAGCTCGACAGGTGCTACAGATTATGTGCTGACCGCACCGGACGTGAAGAAAATCATGAAAGCCCGGAAAAATGCGCCGCTCTTTTTCATCGATATCGCTGTTCCCAGGGATATCGATCCCAAGATCAACCGGATCAACAATGCCTATCTGTATGATATTGATGATCTGAATAATATTGTCACCTCAAATATTGAGCAGCGGGAAAAGGAAACCGTCAAGGCAGGGCGGCTGGTGGATGAGGCGGTGATCAAGTTTGAGCAATGGATGGATGGCCTCAAGGTGGTACCGTCCATCAAGGCGATCAATGATAAAATTCAGGCCATCACCCACGCCGAGTGTGAGAAGACGCTGGCCGGACTCAATCTGTCCGGTGCGGACGCCGATGCCATCCGCCGCATGACCAAAGCGATTGCCACGCGCACACTTCACGATCCTATCCGATTCCTGAAGAATACCGGAGATCACCGGGATGATTCCAGGTATCTGAGCATGGCCAGGCAGCTGTTCAATGTGGATCTTTTGGATGAGGACGAGTGAGGATTTATTTCTTGCTTTACATTTAATAGGGATTTAGTATAATATTTCCTTTGAAACTGTTTAAATGTAATTAAGGGTCAAAACGATGGAACAAAAAGATCTGGACTTCTTTAAGGACTTGCTCACCGATCGCTTGAACGAACTCCTGTCCCATGCGGATACCACCGTAACAGGAATGACCAAGCCAAAGGATAATTTCGCCGATCCCACCGACCGGGCATCCCACGAGGCGGAGAGAAGTTTTGAGCTGAGAATCAGAGACAGGGAACATAAGCTGATCAAGAAGATCAAAAATGCCCTTGAAAGAATAGAGCACGGTACATTTGGACGTTGCGAAGCGTGCGAAGAAGATATCTCAATTGAACGGCTTAAAGCCAGACCGGTGACCACCCAGTGTATCGAGTGTAAGAAACGGGAAGAAGACATGGAAAAAGCCCTCGGGATTTAAGCGCGGCAGTTTCATTTGATCGATCTTCATGTACATTCAACAGCCTCGGACGGCTCCTATACCCCCCAACAGATCATGGCGCTTGCGGCTGATGCGGGCGTCAAAGCCATCTCCATAACTGATCACGATACCATTGACGGCATCAAGGCCATCTCTGCCCGGATGGGCCATGGTCCGGTAGAATTGATGTCGGGTGTTGAGATCAGCTGTGACCCTCCCCTGGACGGTCTCTCATCATCAAGTCTCCATATTCTGGGATACGGCTTCAGTGTATACGATAGCGGTCTCAATCAACTGCTGGATCAGCTGAAGGTCGCAAGAGAGCAGAGAAATCCAAGGATCGTGGAACAGCTTTGTCAGCTCGGATATGATATTTCGATCGAGGAGGTGGAGAAGGCGTGCGGCGGGGGGCAGGCCGGCCGCCCTCATATCGCACAGGTGATGGTCGATAAAGGGTATGTTGACTCCTTTGACAAGGCGTTTGACCTGTATCTTGCCAAAGGAAAACCGGCATATGTGGATAAATTCAGGGTATCCTGTAAAACGGCGATACAGGTGATTCATGATGCCGGCGGTGTGGCCGTCCTTGCCCATCCGGGCCTGATCAAAGAGGAGAAAAGCCGCAGGCTTGAGCAACTTATCATTGAATTGATATCATATGGTTTGGATGGTCTTGAAGTGTATTATACGGATCATTCGGAAGATCAGGTCAGCAGGTTGATGAGCCTGGCACGGCAGAACGACCTTGCCGTGACCGGGGGGTCTGATTTTCACGGTACCTTTAACAAAGGTGTCGATCTCGGCACCGGTAAGGGGAATCTGAACATCGGGTTTAATGTGTTTCACAGGCTCAAAGCGAGGATTGATGAGATGCGCCGGGTGAATTTGTCCCATGATATCCTCATGAAAAACTGCGGTCATCGATTCAAAGATGTTTCACTTTTAACCCAGGCGTTATGCCACCGCTCCTTTTTAAACGAGAATCCCAAATACGCGAAGCAGGATAATGAGCGTCTTGAATTCTTGGGCGATGCGGTGCTGGGATTATGTATCGGGCAGCTGCTCATGGCGCACCACCCGGCTAAAAAAGAGGGAGAGCTGTCAAAGCTTCGCTCGCTTTTGGTCAGTGAATCAGGGTTGGCGGACATTGCCCGTAAAATCGATCTGGGCCGTTTTATCATGCTGGGGAGAGGGGAGCGCCTGTCCAACGGTCATGAGAAAAATTCCATCCTGTCCGATACCTTTGAAGCCCTGGTGGCAGCCATCTATCTGGATGCAGGTTTTGAAACCGTGTTCAATCTCATCCAGGATCTGTTTGCCTCAAGGCTCGTCCAGGAGGAAAAACAGACCCTGCACCGTGATTTTAAAAGTGCCCTTCAGGAATATGTTCAGGAGACCGGCTCACCCGCGCCGGTGTACTGCCTGGATAATGAGTCGGGACCGGACCATGACAAGACCTTTGAAGTGGTCCTGGATATTTTCGATACCCGGGTCAGGGGAATTGGAAAAACCAAGAAGTCTGCCGAGCAGGATTGTGCCAGAAATGCCCTGGATCTGGTAAACCGGTAAGCATTTTGACCATGATACCTACATCGCTAAAACTATAAGCAATTTAGCGCTCCTGCGGCCAGTAACTAAGTGTCGGCCATGCCAGAAAGCAAAACTGAAAAGTCACTGATCATACCCGTATTCATCCCCCATTCCGGGTGCCCTCACCAATGCGCATTCTGCAACCAGGCAGCACTGACCGGTGCCTCAACCCGCCTGCCCGACCGAAAGGCCATTGCGTCCATAACGGATCAGTATCTGTCCTACGCCCGGGCACCAAAGCATGCAGAGCTTGCCTTTTTCGGGGGGAATTTTCTGGGGCTTCCGTCTTTTGAGATCAAACGCCTTCTTGAGGATGCAGGGGGGCTGATAGAAACGGGCAGGATTGAGTCAATCCGATTTTCCACCCGGCCCGATACCATCTCGCCCGAGACCCTGGCATTGATCAGACCTTATCCGGTGTCCCTGGTGGAGATCGGGGCCCAATCCATGGATGATCAAGTGCTTCATGCCGCTTTGCGCGGACACTCTGCAGAAGATACCATCCGGGCGGTTCATCTGCTCAGGCAGAATGGGGTCGCGCACGGGCTTCAGATGATGATCGGCATGATGGGCGATACCCCTGAAACGGCCTTGAAAAGCGCACGGGACATGGCAGCGCTTCGCCCTTCAACCATGCGGATCTACCCCCTGGTGGTGTTGAAAAAAAGCCCCATGGCCCTGTGGTACGAAACAGGGACATATATCCCGATGTCCCTGTCTGAAAGTGTATCCCTTTCGGCAGACATCTATTCGATCTTTCATCAGCAAGGCATACCGGTTATCCGCATGGGCTTGCAGGCCTCCGACCTGATGGAGGACAAGACCCAGGTGATCGCAGGCCCCTGGCACCCGGCATTCGGGCACCTGGTGTATTCCGAGTTGATGTTCCGGCTGGTCTGCAAACAGTTGGACCAATACGTGTCATCACGTGACGCAGTGTATGAAACTGTAACAGACCAGTCAAAAAAGGGGTTAAAAAACCTTGGGAACAAAGGGAAGGCCGCTCCGGAGGTTATCGAGTTGCGGGTGAACCCCGCATCCCGGTCACGGCTCCACGGGGATAAAAATGCCAACCTGACCCGGCTTTCTGATCGATACCCGCAGGTTCAGTGGAAGATTGTACCGGACAAGAAGGTTCACACGGATTCTGTAACTGTCTGTAAGGGCTAAAAGGGGGCAGGCTTGCCCCCTTCCAGTTAAATTGATGGATATCAGCTAAAATATGCAGCTGGGGCAAATGTTCTGGTAAAAGTCCCAGTTCGTGCTGGATGGCTGGTAATAATTGCCGGCACAGTCTACAATGCCGGACGTACAGCCATCCAGGTGGGATGCACCGACATAGCAGCTGGCACCGGTTTCGGTGTCGATGGAGTAGGGCTCGCCCGTGATAGAGGAGTGGTGAACCCATAACACGCTGTCATTGCTTAAAAATATCCCTTTACCACTGTTGACCCCGGTTACATCTGTGCCGCTGGCGGTGACATCATACAGATAAATCTCTGTCGCGAAACCCGCGCGAATACCATAGCAGCTTACGCCATCCTCTGCAATGGCCGTGGAGTTTCTGACATCAATGCGTCCGACTGTGACAGAGAAATAGATACCAATGTTGGTGTTTGCGCCCGAGGCACTGGCTGATACATGGCGGAGAGTCGTGTTATCCATTATACCTAAGAAAAGCCCATAGGCATCATCCCCTCCGGTGGCTGTGGCCGTGACCTGATCCAGGGTCAACGGGTCACAAATCGTTGCTACGATGGCGCGCTTCACATCGGCACCACCTGAGGCGATGGCGGTCACATGGCTGATGATCATGTTGTGGGAAACGGTGCAGTAGATGGCAACGGCATCATCTGCATTACCGGTATTTTCCACGGTGAGATTCCTCAGCTCACAGTTGGCATCACCAAGGACCACGCCATTGTTTATTCCCGCTGCGGTGCCGGTGATCTTGGTCACCGACTGCCCGGATCCCTGGATACTGACATATTCCTCCATGTCTACTGAACCGCTCCCGATATCATATATGCCCGGTTCAATGTAGATCAGGTAGGGGTTGGTGGCGGACGCATCGGTGATTTTTGCCAGGGCGTCCAGTAGGGCGGTGCCGCTCTCGGTCTCCGTGGCCTTGGGGCTGACCAAAACCACCCGTTTGGCCCGCTTGCCGGCGGCCACCACATAGAAATCAGCCAGGGCGGTTCCCGTGAAGAACATCAGGACAGCCGTGAGAATACAAATGATACCCATAAGATTTTTCGTGTTCATGATCCATCTCCTTTTGATTATTTTTCAGTCTCGGTAAATTGAAATTCCAACACGTTAAAAACAGCCTAATATATTGCTAATATTGAACAGTTGAGGGCGAAGGAGCAGTCATTCAGTTTGAAGAACAGATTGAGCAATCAGAGAAAATCATAGGTCATGGAAGGCGAATTTGTCAAGTTGTTTTTCGATACCTGCGCTGAAGATCGGGTGTTGCAGATCTGTACGCCATTTTTTTTTGATAAACTGTATCTGTTATAATGTCATGGCAGCAGATAGGTTGAATGGACATGGCATCAACGTATAAACAAAAGGAGTGATGACCCATGACCACTTCCGAGATTCAGGATAAGATGTTTGCCGAGTTTCTTGATTTTTCACTGTACGAAAAGGCATTAAAAGAGGGGTATCAATACCTGACCCACGCCATGGACCGTCACGTGTTTCCCGATGACGATGCCATGGCCGCATTAAAGCAGTTTGATGAGCCGTTTCCGGAATCCTGTTCTTCAGGCACAGGTGTCCTTGACATCCTGAAGACTTACGGAGAGCCGGCCACAGTGCCCCATGTGGGCGGCCGGTATTTTGGTTTTGTCATCGGCAGCATGGTCCCGGCGAGTTTATCTGCCAAAATTTTATCCGCGTTCTGGGACCAGTGCCCGGCCATGGAGGTTCTATCCCCGTTGGGAGCAGCGCTTGAATCGGTCGTTGAAGCATGGCTCAAGGAGATCTTTTCACTTCCAGAGCAATGTGTGGCCGGCTATGTCAGCGGCACCTCCTCTGCCATTTTCTGCAGTCTTGCGGCGGCCCGTTACAGGGTGTTGCAAAGGTGCGGCTGGGATGTCAATGAAAAAGGATTGTATGAAGCGCCCAAAATCAGGATTGTTGCCGGCCGGCAGGTGCACTCCACTGTGATTAAAGGGATCTCCCTGATGGGTTTCGGTAAGGAGAACATTGAATGGGTGGATGTGGATTCCCAGGGAAGAATCATTCCTGAAGCCATTCCCCGGCTTGATAAGAAGACCATTCTCCTTTTGCAGGCGGGCAATGTGAATTCCGGGGCGTTTGATAATTTTAGCGCGATCTGTGAGTCAGCCCGGAACCAGGGGGCGTGGATCCATATAGACGGCGCTTTTGGCTTGTGGGTTCAGGCTTGCGGCTCCCTCAGGCACCTGACCCGGGGGTGCTGGCAGGCGGATTCATGGAGTGTTGACTGCCATAAAACATTGAATACACCCTATGACAGCGGTGTGGTGATTTGCCGCGACAGGGAGGCTCTCATTGACGCCCTTCATATGTCAGGGGCCTATATTGTAAAAGGAAAAGGACGTGACGGTATGTTCTACACCCCGGAAATGTCAAGGCGGGCGAGGATATTCGAAATCTGGTCGGCTTTGAAATATCTTGGCCGGAAGGGTCTGGATCAAATGGTCGCAGGATTCCATGACCGTGCCGTTCAATTTGAAGAGGAGTTGGCCGCGGCCGGATTTGAGGTGGTCAATGAGGTGGTGTTCAACCAGGTGCTTGTCCGGTGTGAAACAGATGAACTGACCCTGAAAACGCTTGAACAGATCCAGAAACTCAGGGTCTGCTGGTGCGGCGGTTCCAAATGGGAAGACCGGGAGGTGATCCGATTGAGCATATGCTCCTGGTCAACAACCCGGGCCGATGTGTCGCTGGCGGTACGATCCTTTGTTGATGCAAGGGCTCTGGCCGCCGGATCATTATCAGGATAAACCGGAATCTTATGTCATGGCAGCGGGGTTTACCGGTATCTGAATAACGAAGGTTGTTCCGGCACCAGGAGAGGATTCCACCCACATGTTACCTTTGTGATTATCCGTGATAATGAAATAGGATACAGAGAGGCCAAGCCCGGTTCCCACTCCGACCTCCTTGGTTGTGAAAAAGGGTTCGAAAACTCTTTTCTGCACATCTTCTGACATACCAGGGCCGTTGTCCTCAATTTCGATCTGGACCCAGTCTGCAAGTGATCGGGTCCGTATCCAGAACGTCGGGGAAAGGTTTCTCGGGGTGACTTCTGCCATGGCCTCAGCACCGTTTTTCAATATATTGAACAGGACCTGCTGCAACCGATTTTCGTCGCATTCCACATCAGGGACCATCAGGTCATATTCCCGGTGAATGTCAATCTCTTTGAAATCAAACCTTTTTTTCAAGTCGTAATCATTTTCCAACAGGGTGATGGTGGCATCCAGAAGTTGATTAATACTGCAGCCGGTGAGTTGTTCGGTGCTCTGCCGGCTGAATGTAAGCATATTCTTGACGATCTGGGCCGCACGATCTCCGGATGTTTTCATGGCGTCCAAAAGCTTGCCGATCTGCCGTTTTTCCATGTAGCCACGGAGTGTATCCATCGACACTCCCAGTGATTCTGCAGCGTTGATATTGGCCGGCAGATCATGTGTCATCCGGTTTGCAATTACCTGGGCATTTTGCACCATACCCGCCAGGGGATTGTTTATCTCATGTGCCATTCCGGCGGCCAGTCCGCCAACGGACATCATTTTTTCACTTTGAACAATCATCGCCTCCATATGTACCCGATGGGTGACATCTTCGATGATGATAACCGTGTCCTCAAGCGCCTCCGTTACGATGGGGTATACAATGATATCAAAAAATCTGGGGCTGTTGTTCCATGACGTCTCCACTTTTGGGAATCTTCTGGACGTCTTTCCTTCCAGTGCATCCAGGATTTGAGGCATCAGGGCAGATAAGAAGCTGAAAATGTCCAGAAGCTTCTGGCCGGAAGCATTTGAAATGTCAAAACCGCTGATTTCAGAAGCCTTGGCGTTCCACTGTTTGATTCTGCATTGCTTGTCAATGGTGATCAGGGCAGAAGGCATGGAGTTGATGATCCCGTCCAGAAGGTTTTTGGTCTTGTGCAGTTGCTGATTCTGTTTTTCAATCTGCCGGTACGATGTATCGATTTCAGTGGACATGGCATTGAAACGTTTGGCCAGTTCCCCGATTTCATCATCGGACAGGGGGTTGGTCTGGGTCCCGTATTGACCCTTTTCAATATGGGACATATTCAGGATCAGACGATCCACCGGGAGCAGGATGATTCTGCGGATGAGGCGGTTGGTCAGAATGAGCATGGTCAGAATCAGAGCGGCAAATATGAGCGCGTAAAAAAGCAGGCTTTGCTCTTCTTTTTTCTTCATATCGGTTAAAGAATATTGAACCAGGATGAATCCCATGATGTCATCAAAAGCCGTGACCGGTTGGAGATACCACAGGTTGTCCCGCTCGGTCCATGTGTG
>QZLA01000260.1 GCA_004796375.1 Desulfobacteraceae bacterium | reverse complement strand
TTAGGCCATCGGGTATATCAAAAAATTGATAGGGCTTTTTGTCCAGGGCAGCCTGCATATAATCGATCCAGATCGGCAGGGCGGCTTTTGCACCGGTTTCCCCTTTTCCAAGGGAAGTGGAATCGTCTCTGCCAACCCAGACACCTGTCACGATATCCCTTGAAAATCCGATGAAAAGGGCATCTTTGTAGTGATCCGTGGTTCCGGTTTTACCGGCAACTTCCTTGGTGATGATTTTTGCCTTTCTACCGGTCCCTTCAAGAATCACCCCTTTGAGCATATCGGTTATGATGGCAGCATGTTTTGAAGACATGACCGCTTCCCGGTCAGGCGCCGACTGAAACAATACCGTGCCGCTGTGGTCAACAACCCGTTCAATACCATACGGGCTGACCTTGACCCCGCCGTTGGCAAACACGCAATAGGCCCTGCTCAGTTCAAGCAGGGACACTTCCGATGTCCCCAGTGCCAGCGAAAGATTGGGGCGAAGAAGGGAGTCAATGCCCAGGCCTCTTGCAAAATCAACCACAGCGGTCGGAGATATCTTATCAATCAATCGGACTGCCGGGGTATTTTTGGACAGGGCCAGGGCTTTTCTCAGGGTCATCTCACCGCTGAACGTGCGGCTGAAATTCTCGACAACCCATTCCTGTGATGTACCTGGAATGTGAAAGGAGAGCGGGGCATCCAATATGGTCCGGTTCTGGTTGATGCCGGCTTCTATTGCCGCGGCAAAGACAATGGGCTTGAATGCCGATCCGGGCTGGCGCTTCGCATGAAGGGCCCGGTTAAACGGGCTTTTGACAAAGTCACGCCCACCGATCATGGAAATGATTTGTCCGCTGTCGGCATCCAGTGAGATCAAGGCTGCCTGGGGGGGCGAATCGGGTTGATCAAGGTTCTTCAACCGTTCGCCCAGCCTGTCCATCTGACGTGCGACGGCCTGGCGGCCGGCCTCCTGGAGTGACAGGTCCAGTGTCGTGTAGACCCGCAGCCCCTTGGTATAGATCAGGTCTGAATGAACGTGCTCTAAGAGTGCCTGCTTGATGAATGCGGTAAAATAGGGGGCATTGTCGTATTCTGTTTCAGGTGGTTTGATATATGGGGTGGCCGCAGCCTCATGATACTGTTCGGCAGTGATTTTACCGGTGGTGAGCATGCCCGACAGGACCAGGTCTCTTCGGGCAGTGGCGCGCTCGGGATTCCGCAAGGGCGAGTAGCGGGACGGGGCTTTGGGCAGACCGGCGAGAAGTGCGGCTTCAGCAAGGGTGATATCATTGATATCTTTTCCAAAATAGGTGTTTGACGCCGCCTGAATGCCATATGAGCCGGAGCCGAAATAGATCAGGTTTAAATAGAGTTCAAGGATTTCGTTCTTTGTATACCGCCGCTCGATCTGAAAGGTGAGCAACGCCTCCTTGATTTTTCTGATGATGGACTTTTCAGGGGTTAAAAACAGGGTTTTGGCCAACTGTTGAGTGAGGGTGCTGCCGCCCTGTTTAAAGCGTCCGGCTTTAATATCACTGATCACCGCCCTGAAAAGGGATTTTAGATCCATCCCTCTGTGGGAAAAAAAACGCCGGTCCTCGGTGGCAAGAACAGCATCGATCAGTATAGGCGGCACTTGGGTGATGTTGACGGGGAAACGTTTTTCAAGATACAGTTTGGTAATGATCCGGTTGTCAGAAGAATAGATAACGCTTGCGGCTGACGGTTTGAACTGCTTGAGTGCGTTGATCTGGGGCAGGTCATGGCCCAAAGAAAAAAAGGCCCCGGTCAGGATACCGCCAAGGATTCCTGCCAGGGCTATGAGAAAAACGGCCCATGTTTTAGGGCGGTGCATTATCCCTTGATAAAGGTTGAGACCGCGTCTTTGAACACGTCGTCGGTAAAGGGTTTATGCAGGATTTTATTAATGCCCGACTTGGTCAGTACCGAGTCATCGATCTGTATATCCCCATCCTTTTCTTCAATAAAATCACTCTGGGTGGTGATCATGAGAATCGGCAGATCCGTTTTCGGAAATTTCCTCCGGATCTCCCGGGTCAATTCAAGTCCGCTGATGTTGGGCATGTTCACATCGGTGATCACCAGGTCCGGCTTGTCTGAAATGATCTGTGGAATCGCTTTTTCAGGGAATTGGAACAGTGTCGGTGTAAACCCTAAAGCCGTGAGCTTGTTCTGGTAGAGCTTGAGCATCATCTTTGAATCATCCACGACATATACGGCAGCAGCCTTGGATTCATCCTGTGCAGCAGGGGCCGAACCGTTGCCCAAAGCCGTGTTGACCTTTGCAACAAAATCCTTCTGGCCAATGCTGCCAATATGCTTGAGGAAATTATCACGGCTGACCGGATCGGCTTTCTGGACAATATGCGTTTTTGCAAGTTCTAAAAAGGATTCTTCAGAAACCAGGAAGTTGAATATATTGCTGGACTCGGAATCGATCAAAGCGGCAACCGCGTTCTGGGCATCTGACGATTGGGTCCTGAAAATATTCTTCAATCCGGCAACCAACGGTTTAGACAGGTTGAGGTCAATGGCCCGGGCAGCACTCATCCGGACGGCCTCGACCGGATCCTGTAAGCCCTGGGCCAGGCAGATGGCGGTTTTGGGTGAGGGAATTCTTTCCATGGCCTCATAGGCTGCCTGACGGATATTGGCATCCTTGGGCTGGGTGTTGATGATAT
>QZLA01000299.1 GCA_004796375.1 Desulfobacteraceae bacterium | reverse complement strand
GGATATTAGAGAAATAGTGCTATAGGGCATACGATTGTCTCTCGGGTTTTCTGATGCAACCCTCAGCACCAAATGTTGTGGTTTGAAAATATGATCAAAAGCGACTGATCATAGACAAATGGCTCGCCTTTCATGCACGCAAAAACAGTTTAACTTTGAATCCATTTTTTTTATAGGAGGGTCAGTTTGATAATAGCACAAATTCCCCTTTGGCCAGATCCTCTTTGCTAACAGGCCGCTTACTCCCGTTAGCCCCTTGGCAGACAAGACCCGCCATGTTTGCCCACATTTTGGTCCCGCTCTCATCTTTTACAAGGACATAGATCCTGTTGTCTTTTTCTTTGTGCTTGACATATTCAACCCGGGTTTCATGCTTTTGACTCTCAATGACGAGGACCCTCTCATCCTGTATCAACTGATCGGCCTTAGCGATATCACCTTTTTCCCTGAACGCGTTCTCCTTTTGAATATCATCTAATTCCCGGGCCACGTACGCCCCGTCCAAAAGAAGAATGTTCGGCTCAAACGAAAACCAACCACCCAAGACATTCCCAGCAAGCATCATAAATAGCAAAGAAACCAAAGCTGACATTTTGACAATTCTACCCATTCCATTTCCCTCCTTAGTGTAGGCTGTTGCTTTAAAAAGTTTTTATATTTAATTCGCTCATTGGCATTCCGGATAATATTATTAAAAATTATAGGCCATAGCGAATCAATACTGAGAAAAAGGTTGAAGACCATAAACTGATCTTGCTTTGTCACATAAGCGATTGCCAAGATTTTTTTTCCAGGATTGTTCAAATTTTCGACAGGTTGAAGAGCGGTTGTGGTAAATTGAACAGGATACATTAAACCCCACATTGCCGATTAATGCCATGCATCTTGGGGTTTCAGACTCGGTTCCTTTCATGATGCTTTGGGATAAATCATACTGTTGGGTCATATTAATTGGAACCGAGAAAGTCTTTGGATTACTAATTTCACAACTGGGAAAAATCACACGATAGAAGGCGCAACATGCACCACAGGTCTGACATTGACTCTTTGCCACACTCATCTCCTGCATTTTGGTAGTTGGAATTACCGCTCAAGAGACTTGATGACAAAGTATCAGGTTTGAAGAAAGATTTCAGGTGACCATCGAGTCAATTGGTTTCGTTTGTATACCTGATAGCCATAGCACTATTTTGCTTAATGCACCAATAAAATTATAAGTTTTTCAATGCAGAGCATAATATTTGGCCGTGACAGCAAGACAAAGTCACCGAGATTAAAAATTTAAGAAATGCCTCAGATTTATTTTAATTTCCTGTGAGTAAAAATGGTATCTTTCCGGGGATCTCACGGCTGATTGCCAGGCAGGAATAACAAAAGTAGCGAACGCTTAGAATAACAAGGTGCAAGGGTTTCGAGCATAAACATATTCTGGGATCAAGTCCTCCGATTACTCCAGTTTATCAAGGGGGAGCCGGTGAAAACCGATCTCTCGGATAACCTGCTTTACCTGGCCTCTATCACCTCTTTCCACATAAATCTGGTATTCTCCCACACCCTTTAAAGAACAGAAAAAATGGTCCTGGGAAATGGGGAACAATTGGACTGTTTCCCCGCCGGGCATCCGGACAAAAAGATCCTTGCCTTTTCTAATGACTTGGATGATCCATTTTTGGGCAAACAGGGGGATTTTCCCTGGAGTTGCCGAACCCCTTATCCGGTATTTTCCCGGATAAGTATCCAACGTTTCGGGATCCAGAACAGCAAGACGTCTGGGTGGGGAAGGCGGCAACGCCGCCGGCAAAATATAGTTTGCCAGCATGGATTCGTTACGCTCATGACCGGAGTCGTTGTTCCGCACTTGGCTTGTCATCACCACCACCAGATCCAGTTCAGGAAAACAATAGATTTTCTGGCCACCCGTGCCGGACGCCCAGAATCCTTTTATCTGACGGCCACCAGCCTTAATGATGCCGCACCGCCACTGGTATCCGTACTTGTAACCCCGGTAGGTGTCTATTCTTGGCGTTGTAGATTCCCGGATCCAGTCTTTTGAAACAACCTGTTTTTCATTCCACTTCCCATCGTTGACCATCAGGTATCCGATCTTGGCCATATCCCGGGGACGCAGCATCAGATCTCCCTGGACAAATACGGTGCCGTCGGCGTGGCGGTACCAGTAGCACTCGGATATGCCAAGAGAGTGGAAAAGGGTTTTTTCCGCAAACGCATCGGCATACATACCGGTTGCATTTTTGAGAATTCCTCCCAGCAACAGGGTCATACCGCTGTTATAGTTCCAGATTTCTCCAGGGGCCGTCACCTGCTTGCTGTTTAAAACATAATCTATGGGGTGGGCCGCAGAATACATTCCGGTGTTTGAATTTTTAGGATGAGGGTGCATATAAGTGGTTTCATCCCAGTTTGTTCCTGCGGTCATGGAGAGAATGTGCTTCAATCGGATATCGTAGGCTTTATCAACCCAGCGGGTTCCTTTATGATTTTGAAAGAAGCTGTAAACCGGTTGGTCAGGATCACTTATCATTTCCTTATCAAGGGCGATACCAATCAATATGGATACAATACTTTTTGTCACCGAGGCAATCATATGTTTTCGCTCGGCCGTATACCCTCCCAGATACTCTTCAAAGACCAGATGCCCGTCTTTAACCATCAGAATGCTGTGGACATTGGGAATCCGCTGATGGATAAGGTCTTCCATCATTTTGGTGATTTTCACCGCGTCCATGTTGACTCGATTTAAAGAAGATACCTTGAACCCGTCGTCGGTTTTCTCAGGTATACGGTAGAGATACTCATGGGAGCTGGCTGTTCTGAAAGGAATTTTCACGCTTCCGGTCAGATTCTGGATCCTGCTCCAACTGCTATGGTCGGCAACCCGGACACGATAAAGATAGTGGGTGTCCGGTGAAAGCGTACCATAAGGCACCTGGTGGGAGTAGGTCTCTTTCATAAATTCTGATTGGTATATTTTTTTTTCGCCGAGTGTATAGATCTGGAGCTGATAAAAAGACGGCCTTTTGTTCACAACGCTTAAAAGAAGGCCGCCATCCCAGGAAAACTGTTGGTCCGCGGGATAGATCCGGGCATTTTTTGCTGGCAAAAACGTATCCGGTTCTGCCATTCGTAGCGGACTGTTTTCAGACTGGGTATCACTGGCATGTAATACATGGGTTTTTGTTTTTACCGTGAAGGTATATGTTCCAAGTCTTGGTTCCCCCGGTGTCATAACCCAAAAGAGCCTTTTTGTCGGGATAAATCGAAAATCAGACATGCCTATTTCCATTGGGCCTTCTGGTCCTGTTATCGAAATGGATACAACATCGTCCGGCAGCCTGCCGTTGAACTCTTGATTGAAAATAAGATCAAAATAACTTCGAGCACTTCCATTAGGAGAGTGTGCACAATGGACACTGGCTTTTATGAGGGACACTTTCTGAGATGAAGGTACTGCACCATGGTTTTGTTTGGTTCCGAAGCCGGGAGAAGGGAACATGAAAAAAAGTGCTGCGCAGAAAAGGAGGGTAAAAAGGCTACGAACCGTCACGTGAGTTACACGAAATAATAATTCGTTCATGTGATGGTCTCCTTTAAATAGATATTTTTTTAAAAATATCAACGAAAATCCATACCACCATTCGAAATTGTTCGCAAAGATTTTTATTCAATTTTTATAAATGTTTAATCTGAGCGGTCACAGTTCAAGTACCGTTGCATCAATCTGGAATTTTAAAAAAATCATATATTTCGGATGATATCGACAAAGAAAAAGAGTAATACCAGGGTCAACGATGGTATAAAGCGCTCGTTTTTTCAGAATTAACCCAAATACCAGATGCTGTGGTTCAGAAAAATTGTCAAATAGCGACAAATCATAGATTGCTCGGCCTATGTCCGGAAGATTCCAGATAAAGAAGGATCACTTTGGCTGATCGGACGCCCGTCAGAAAACTGGGCTCAAGGCGGAACATAGCTTGACTTGAGGCATAGGGTCGATAGTTCAATTCTACTTGTTATTTCAAATAATTACAACCCAGCTTTCTCTTGACATTTCGCTTCTGGATACCTTATATTACCATCTATAAAAGCCAAACACACCGTGAGGTGTGGACGGAAAACCACGGGTCTGATCATCCTGATCCCTTGCTGATTCAGTTGAACTGGTAGGAGACAGCCGGGCTGCCGAAGGTGACGTCGTCAAAGTCACTTGGGGTAGTTCGGCTTTTTTATTTGAAAAAGGAGGACCTTATGAAACGATTGGCCAGTATACGAAAAATTGCATGTCTGTTAATCTTTTTAACCGTTCCGGTCATACTTCCGGCCACCGGGGTTTGCGATGTCCCGCAGCAGATCAATTTCCAGGGGTATCTCGCGAATTCGGACGGGAACCCGGTTCCCAACGGTAATTATCCCATGTCATTTGCCATCTATTATACGAGTACAGGAGGCAGTCCCTGGTGGAGCGAGTCACAGACCGTGACAGTGCAAAGCGGCTATTACCATGTGATTCTCGGCAAACAGGGGAACTATCTCGACCCCGGTGACTTTGACGGGAATTGTTATCTTGGCGTAAGAGTAGGTTCTGATGGCGAAATGATGCCCCGGCAGCCGATAACGGCCACGGCCTTCTCCCTGCGGTCGGCATTGACGGACGATGCCGATACACTGGATGGATCCCACGCCAGTGAGTTTGCACAAGTGTCCCATACGCACAGTGCCGCCAACATTACTTCGGGAACCCTGGGCACCGCGCGTTATTCGGCCTACAGCGACCTGGGCGCAGAGGGGTTCCTGGGTAACGCTTCGGGCGATATCGCCCACAACAACGGCACCCGCCAGGTCAACCTCAACGCCGACCTGTTGGATAATCAACACGCCAGTGCTTTCATGAGTGCCGGCACCGACAACTGGGTGGATGCGGCCGGAGACACCATGACCGGGGTATTGAATCTGCCCTCCAACGGCCTCAGTGTCGGGACAAGTCAGCTGGTGGTGACTGGGGGCAGGATTGGCCTGGGCACATCTTCCCCTGATGACCAACTCGAGATCACAGGCAACCTGAGGTTACCAGAGACAACCGCTACGGCGGGTATCATACGGTCCGGGGCAGACACCCTGATCCACAGATATGGCGGTGCAAGGAATTTTTTTGCCGGGCTAAACGCCGGCAACCTCACCATGACCGGCAACCACAACACCGGTAACGGCTACCATGCCCTCCGCGTCAACACCTCGGGCTATCGAAACACAGCCAGCGGCAATGAAGCGCTCCACTCCAATACCACAGGGTATAGAAATACCGCCATTGGGAATGAGGCGCTCCATTCCAACACCGTAGGGGATCGAAATACAGCAGTTGGAGAACTTACCCTTCACTCCAACACCACGGGATACAGGAATACCGCCAGCGGCAATGAAGCCCTCTATTCCAACACGGAAGGATCCAACAATACCGCCGTGGGCAATGGTGCGCTCTTTTCCAACACCACTGCTAACGGGAACACCGCTGTCGGACGTTATGCTCTGCTCTCCCTGAGTTACAGCAACGGGGATACACCTTATGATGCCTATAATACTGCTGTAGGGTATAATGCACTGCATGACAACAATTCAACGAGTTATCTAAATGGTGTCGAAAACACAGCAATAGGTGCGTTTGCCCTTGAAAAAAACACCATTGGCCTCGGGAATACCGCCAACGGCTTTGAAGCGCTTTATTCCAACACCTCAGGGCATTACAATACTGCCAATGGCCGTAAAGCACTCCATGATAACGAAAGCGGCTGGAGCAATACCGCCGTGGGTGATCATGCGCTCCATGAAAACGAAAGCGGCTGGAGCAATACCGCCGTGGGTGGTCATGCGCTCCATGATAACAAAAGCGGCTGGTACAATATCGCCGTGGGTAATCACGCGCTTTATTACAATACCTCTGGCGATGACAATACCGCCATCGGTTATTTTGCGCTACTTACCAACAAAACAGGGGAATTGAACACCGCCATTGGCTATGACGCGGACGTTGCATCGGATAACCTAATCAATGCCACAGCCATTGGCAATGAGGCCATTGTCGACGCCTCCAACCGCGTGCGGATCGGTAATGAGGATGTTTCCCAGATTGGCGGGCAGGTGGCGTGGTCCAACCTGTCGGACAGGCGGGACAAAGAGGATATCGATGAGGT
>QZLA01000216.1 GCA_004796375.1 Desulfobacteraceae bacterium | reverse complement strand
TTAGAACCGGGATTAATCATTTAAATTAACCTGGAACCCGCATTTGATCAAGCGCTAATATGAAAATTGAGAGTGAGCAGACTATATGACAAGAAGATTCGGTCAGCCATCGTCCCGGACGATGGCTGAGGCACCGGTGATGAAATTAACAGTTGAACTTGCAGGGTCAAGGTTTTATAACTGGGAAGCTGTTAGCGCAATGTTATGCGCATCGCCTCCAGAAGCGGTGCATCGTATATGACTGAAAAGGAGATGGTTATGAAGGCCTCGCTACGTGCAAAAATGCTGCTGGCGTTTCTTTTTATCGCTTTGATTACTGCTGTCGTAGGTATAACCGGCTATTATGGAATGAGAACACTTGATAGCAAATTTCAGGAGGTTACTGAATCGGCACCGCTGATTCGGACGGCCACACAGATGAAACTGGTCATCAGCCAGGACCTGATGATGGTGATGAAATTGATGGCTGCATTGGATACCGAAGAATTGGCGGATGCATGGAAAATTCATGAAACACACATCCAGGAGTTTGACCGGCTCAAAAAGGCAATCCTGAATGGGGCTCAATTAAATACCGGAACGGTTTTTCCGGCCAGGGATGAGGCATTGCGCAGCATTGTGACCACTAGCAGCGAGTTTCATATCAACGCCTTTGCCCCAAGTTTTGAGGTGATCTACGACCAGATGAATAAGCAGCTGTCTGCAGAGCCCTATGATTATAACCTGCTGGATACCATTGATGAAGCCACAATAGCGTTGGGCCATAAACTGGATCTTGAGCTGGATAAGGTGGTCCAGATTGCCCAGACCGTTATCAACCGGGCAGAAAAGGAAGCGCATGAGGCCCGTACCCGTGCCGTCCGGATTACTCTGGCGGCAACGGTTACCGGTATTCTTCTGGCCGTGGTGCTCGGTGTTGTATTTTCCGGGGTTGTGACCCGGCCCATCATAAGGACGGCTAAGTTTACGCGAATGGTGGCGGATGGTGACTTTACACGGACGCTCGATATAGAGCGGAATGATGAAATCGGTGTCATGGTTTCTGCCGTCAACAAAATGGTTCAAAGCCTGGGCAATATGTTTCGTGATATTAAGGGCGGTGTGGATACATTGAACCAAACGGCCGGTCAGCTCACGGATGTTTCCCTGGAGCTTGAAAAGAACGCCGAGGCCATGTCCCGAGGTTCTGATGCAGTATCCAGGTCCTCAGAAAATATGAATGAGCGCCTGTTGTCCGTATCGTCGCTTTCCGAAGAGTCATCAACCAACCTGGATACTGTATCTGCAGCCATAGAGGAGATGACCGCCAGTGCAAATGAGATTGCCAAAAACACCGCCCATGCACGTTCTATTACGGAGAATGCCGTGCAAAAAGCCCATTTGGCATCAGATCGGGTAGACAAACTTGGCGAGGACGCCAGACAAATTGGCCAGGTCACGGGTGTGATTGCAGAAATTTCCGACCAGACCAACCTGCTGGCATTGAATGCAACCATTGAAGCAGCCCGTGCCGGAGAGGCCGGCAGGGGATTTGCTGTGGTGGCAAATGAAATAAAGGACCTGGCCAACCAGACCGCACAGGCAGCCGGTGATATTCAAACCAGGATCGATCAGATACAGCAGTCCACAAATGGAACCGTGACGCAGATCGAAGATATTTCCCAGGTGATCAACCATGTCAACGAGATTGTGATTTCAATTGCAGGGGCAGTTGAAGAGCAGTCTGCCACCTCCGGTGAAATCTCGCAGAATATATCACATGCCGCCCAGGGGCTGCGCAAAACCTACACGCATATCACGGATTCATCAAATGAATCCGAGAGCATTACCCGGGATATTTCCGGGGTGAATGAAAATTCGGAACGGGTGTCGAAAAGCAGCCATAAGGTGTCAGAAAGTTCCTCTCAACTGAAAACCTTTGCCGGCACATTGAATGAGAAACTCTCCGGCTTCAAGATTTAAGATCGGTTAAAAACATGTCCGGCTGCAGGAATCTCCTGCAGCCGGGCATGAAGGACTTGGATCATTGAATTAGAATGGTCTATTTGCCTTCCTGTTCTGCCCTCAGGTCTTTTCGAAGGATTTTCCCGACATTGGATTTGGGCAGTTCCTGCCTGAACTCCACCTCAACAGGAAGTTTGTATTTGGCCAGTTTTTCGCCGCAATAGGCGATTACCTCTTCCGGGGTCATGGTCTGTCCCTCTTTGAGTACGATAAAGGCTTTCACGGCCTCTCCCCGCTTGGGATGTGGGATTCCGATACAGCAGGCTTCAACAATTTTCGGATGTTCAAACAGCACCTCATCGATGTCCCTCGGGTACACATTGTATCCGCCCGAGAGGATCATGTCCTTGATGCGGTCCACGATATAGAAATAGCCCTCATCATCCATCTTTGCAACATCCCCGGTGCACAGCCACCCGCCTTCAAGCAGGGTTTTGGCGGTCTCATCCGGACGGTTGTGGTATCCTTTCATGATCTGGGGGCCGCGCATAAGAAGCTCGCCGGCCTCACCAACAGGCATTTCCGTGGTCTTGTTGTCAATATCAACGATCTTGCACTCGGTTTCAGGGATGGGTGTCCCGATACTGCCCTGTTTCCGGTTGCCGAAAAAGGGATTGATATGGGTTACCGGTGTGGATTCAGTCAGTCCGTACCCCTCAACAATAATGGAACCGGTTTTCTGCTGGAAGTTGGAGATCACCTCAAGGGGCAGGGGCGCGCTTCCGGAAAAGCATCCCTTGATGGAGGTCAGGTCGGTATTGTCAATATCCGGGTGGTTGAGAAGCCCGATATACATGGTGGGGACCATGGGGGCAAAGGTGACCTTGAATTTGCTGATGGCCTCAAGCAGGGGCTCAGGCTGAGGTTTGGGAACCAGGACATTTTCCCACCCCATGTAGATGGCCAGGTTCATGGACACCGACATGCCGAATACGTGGAAAATGGGCAGGGCACCCAGCATGATCTCTTCACCCATTTTAAATGAGGGAAACCACTCCCGGATCTGCTGGATCTGGTAGGAGATATTCCGGTGGGTCAGCTCCACCCCTTTGGAGACACCTGTGGTACCGCCGGTATACTGGTACATGGCCACATCATCCAGCTTTAGTTCTGCCTGCTCGTAATCCGGTGAATGTTGGGCCAGAATGTCCTTGAATGCATACAGGTCTTTGGCCGGTGTCACATCTTTGGCCAGCCCCTTTTTCTTGGCGACCAGGGGGAACAGGAGCCGTTTGACAAACGGGAGATAATCGCCGATGGAGGTCCAGACGATGGTCTTGATACTGGTTTTTTCACGCAGTTTGACCATCCGGTCCGCCAGAAGATCCAGGGTGATCAGGAATACCGACCCTGAATCGTTAAACTGGTGCTCGAGTTCGCGGTCTGAGTACAATGGGTTGTTCAAAACCACGATGGCGCCGATCCGGTGGATCGCATAATACGCGACCACGCACGGGATAATGTTGGGAAGCAGGATGGCAACGCTGTCTCCCGGTTTAACCCCAAAGTTTTTGAGGACAGCTGCGAACCGGGCCACCATCTCATTGAGTTCGGTAAAGGTGACAGAATACCCCTGAAAGGTCAAAGCTTTATGGCCGGGGTACTGCTTGGCTGTATCCTCAAGGAATTGAGGAACCAGGATGTCTTTAAATTCGACGTCGAATTTAATCCCATCTTCATAGGACTCCAGCCAGATCTTTTTTGCATACTCGCTTTGCTGTGACACGGGCATTCTCCTTTATAAATGTTGTTTAGTTGATAAGAAGCACTGTACTAATCTGATAATAACAAAATCAGCATAGTGTCAAGGAAAAATAAATATAAAGGGAGTGTTTTTACTTGTGAAGATGAAAACGGGGTAAATTTACGGCCTAACCATTGAAAATACGGTCAATTTCAAGACGCCTGAGCTTTTCAGAATTTTTCTCAATTCTGGTAATGGTGTCTGTGACATCCGGGTTGTCTTTTTTGAGCTGGGGCGTTAGTGATTTATTCAGGGCCTTTTCTGCATCCAGCAACTGATTGATGTGGAACCGGTAATCGCCTTTGCTGGTGTAGGCGGCGCGGGCAAGCGTCTCATAGCTGTCTCCCTGTGCCTGGAGAAGACGGTCATAATGTTTTTCCATGACCTTTAAAAGGACACGGTATTTCTCTTTGGGTTTGGTGCCAAGATCCGCTTGATCTACCAGTGAGTCAATCCCCGGGACACGATTTTCTGCCCGTGCCTTGGCAACTTCATCCAGAGTCTTTTCCCGGCTGAGCAGCCAGTTTTCCAGGAACTCTTTCCGCTGACTTTTATACTTGGACAGATCCTGGAAATAAAAAACAAAAATAAAGGGAATGAAAATCATCCATGCATTCAGCTTGGGTTTTGCAAGGATGGCGTTTGCCAGGTGTGCGGCAAATACCTTTTCATGGGTCAGTATGATCTCTTTGGTTTCCATGACATCGTTTTACCCTATTTCATCACAAAACGCCAGCCAAACCAAAGGATGGCAAAACAGCTCAAGATGCCGGAAAAAAAGGCCAGGGTCAACCCGTAATCAGTGCGTCCGGAATGTTTGAATGAATCGGTCAAAAAATATTCTCCGTCGTATGACCCGACTTCGTCCGTATACATATAGGCTGCTGAATCGATATCCCTTTCCTCCACCACATGTGCGATCTGTTTATATACCGGTATGTTGTTCTCAAAAAAAGGTCCCACTATCCAGCCAAATACCCAGATGAGAAAAGAGAAAAAAATCAGTTTGGCCACCGGCCACCATTTATTTTCTTGTGCGTGTTGTTCCATGGTTGAACCTGTGTTAATCAATGGTATCTGTTATATCCGGCACCCGGGTTTTAATCATCCGGGCGCCGGGGGGTAATCCGTGATTTAGATGGTTGCCGTCAGTTCGGGGAATACCAGGTAGAACATCACGTAAGCCATCACCAGGGTGAGGACCAGGTTGGTAGACTGACCGAAGACATAAAGAATAAGCGGTTTTCCACCTTTAAAATGCTCTTTGAGCTCCCTGAAGTTGGTGGCAAGTCCGATGCTCACAAACGAGAGGGTGAAGAACCATTTCCTGAAAAGATCGGATCCGCCTTTAATCGTTCCTTTGTCGATCATGGCCCTTCCAAGTCCGTCAAGATTGTCATTGAACCCGGAATAGATCAAGGAGAAGGTCACGGAGGCGATGATAAACCCGATCACAAATTTGGGAAAGCGGAACCAGATTTCCATCAGGCCAACCTTTGCACCGGTTTCTTCCACTTCGACCCGGGTGGTGAAGTACAGTGCCACAAAGAAGGCGATCACACCGATGAGCACATTCTGGATCATCTTGATGGTCGCAGCTACATACAGGGCTTTTTCGCCCAGGAACGCACCGGCTGCAGCAACCGCACCGGAGGCGTCAATGGTACCACCCATCCAGGCACCGCCCAGGATCATCTGCTTGTCCACGGGGAAGGTGGTTTTGATGATGGCCGGCATAACGATCATCATGATGGCAGTGAATACCAGGGAGAGACCCACGGCCAGAGTCAGCTCCTCTTTCTTGGCCCGGCAGGCAGATGCGGCAGCAATGGCGGCAGAGACGCCACAGACCGACATGTCAGAGCAGATGACGGCATTGAGTCGTTTAGACGGCATTTTGATCCATTTCTGGCCGACATAGTAGGTGATCAACCAGACGGTCGGGGTCACCACCCAGGCGACGAATATGCCCGCGGTTCCAATGGTGATGATTTTTTCAAACAGGATTTTGGCACCCAGGAGCACCAGACCGGTCTTGATGTAATACTCGGTCTGGATCGCAGGTTCCGCCCATTTAGGTGTACCAATGGTGTTGGATATCAGCATGCCCAAAAAGATTGCCCAGGCGGCATACCCGATACCATAATGCTTCATGGTGGCCTGGTAGCTGAAAAACCATGCCAAGACGGTGATACCATAAACCAGTACGAATCCAAGGGCAAACTTTTTAAATGGTGTGCCCATGACCGCCATGGGAATACCGAACAGGAAACAGAAAAATACACCCAATCCGATCAGGGTACCGATCTGGTTATAGGCTTTGGCTTTTGTTTTTTTCGTGGCTTTGTCTGCAAGCAGCTTGGCATCTCTCCATTTATCTATGGCAGCCGTGGCAGCCCCATTCAGGGAAGCATCATTGAATCCGGCCGCTTCCGCTGCGGCCTCTGCAGCCTCTGCCGCAGCAAATGCAGCGCCCTCTACCGCTTTCTTTTTCTCGTAGGATAGCTTGGCCTTTTCCGCTTTGGCAGCGGCCTTGGAATCGCTCATGAAAAATGCATCTGCCGGGTTGTTGGTCCATTTATGTGTTTTGCTGGTAAAATTTGCCAGCCACTTGCCGAATGGTGCTTTTCTGGCTTCGGCTTTCTTTTTACCGTCTGAAAGCTTGTACCATGCAATGGTTTTTATGGCGCTGGTCCTTGCGGCTGCTTCACCATATTTGGCCTCAGCCTTGTTGATAATCTCCTTCATGGCCCCGCTGTGGGGAAAGTAAATAATCATGGATGCAATCAGGAGGATAAAACCGATCCAGATCGCCCACCAGTCTTCTTTCTTCCACATTTCCGACCATTCCCATCTGCCTTGGTCAACTACAATTCCACTGTCTTGAGCCATATTTTCCTCTTAATTAAATGGTTAATAAATTTAGGGTTAAAGTAAAATAAATTCCTGGTCCACATGATAGCAAGAGGTGTGCCATACTTTCGGCTGGTTTAACCATTTGAAAACATTAATAAATTTTATTTGACGCTGCTGCAGGTGTAAACTTGAGTTGGCATGGGTGGATTGTTGAGGACACTGCCTTCTGCACCTTGATCAAACCGATATGAGTATGATATCAAGTCCGGCATGAAAGTGATAAAGATCGGAGGCGGATGCCTTAAAAACGGAAAAGCGGCCAGAGCCATTGTTGACTTGATTGCCCAAAAGGGACTGGGACAGATTTTTGTGCTTTCTGCGTTTGGCGGAATCACTGATATGCTCATTCATGGCATTGACACGGCATTGCAGAACGAGGCCGGGATTGTGCCGACGATAGAGGAGATGACCCAGCACCACCATCATATCATTGACGAGCTGATGGATGTGACACCCCATGCCGGCCAATTGAAAGAGGAACTGGAGTCCTTTTTCCTAACCCTTGAGCGGTACTACTACGGCATCAGTTTTACACGGGAAGCCACGCCCCGTATGAAGGATATCATTGCCAGTTACGGAGAGCGGATCTCTGCTGTGATCATCAGCCGGGTGCTTGAAAGCAGGGGCTGTAGAAGCGAATTTCTCATGCCGGATGTTGCCGGTATCATCACCGACGGGAAATATATGGATGCAACCGCCGACATGACCCGGACGCGGGATAATCTTTATCCCCTGATCCGCTCCATCATGGATGAGAGAAAAATGCTGTTTATCCCCGGTTTTTTCGGTAAAAGCCGGGATGGGGAGATCACCACTTTCGGCCGGGGCGGCAGTGATTATTCAGCAGCGGTTGTTGCAGCGGCCGTGGATGCCGAGGTACTGGAGATCTGGAAAGATACCGAAGGGTTTATGACGGCGGATCCGGACAACATCCCTGACTGCCGTCTCATCCCTGAACTGACCTATGAAGAGGCAGCCGAGCTTTCCTATACCGGTGCGGGCATCCTGCATGCCAGGACCGTGGAACCTGCCAGGAAAGCCGGCATCGGCATATCGATCCGTAACACCTTTAATCCCGAGGCACCCGGCAGCATGATCACCGATCATGCCAGAACAACGGACCGGGTGATCAAGAGCGTCTCCTATACCACGGATATTTCCGTGTTAAAGATTTTTGCGTCGGGCGTGGGCGCACGTTACGGCATTCTCAGTCAGATCACAGACACCCTGGCCCGGGATGCAGTGAATATCAAGTCAGTGGTCACGTCACAGACCGGTATCAGCCTGCTCCTGGCCCGGGATGACCTGGACCGGAGCTTCAATGCGTTGAAACAGGTTAAACCCAGGCCCTTCAGGAAGATGCAGAAGGTTTCGGGCGTAGCGCTGGTCAGTATCGTGGGAGAGGGCCTTCACCGAAACCGGGGGATTGCGGCCAAGTGTTTTACCGCGGTGTCTCAAGCAAAGGTGAATATAGAGATGATCTCTTTCGGGACCTCCAATGCGGCCTTGTATTTTCTGGTGAAGGAAAGGGATCTGGATCAGACCATCAACTCACTGCATTCCACCTTTTTTGACTGATGCAAGAAGGTCCATCAAGTTAAGTTAATCCAGTAGGGAGCTTGATTTTTTCCGGCCGCCGGTCAGGCTCTTGCCCATGATCCAGCCGAGAAGCAATACGCCGACACCGGCCAGGAACCATTTGATCATGGCGGTTTTGAACTGGTTGGAGAGTTTGGCTTCCATTTGTGAAAGCGCTGTTTGAAGTTCGGTGTTTTCCCGGGTCAGTGCCTGGTTCGCTTTTTGGATTTCAATGACATTTTTTGACTGTTCAACCAGTGCGTCATGTTTTTTCTGGATCGCCTGCAGGGAATCCTGGGCTGCGTCTTTGTTTTTCAAGGCATCTTTGAGCTGGGCTTCCAGGGTTTGTGCTTTTTGATTCAGCTCTGAACTCTGGCTGGCGTATTTCTGCTGGCTCTCATCCATACCGGATTCCAGTGTTTTAATCTGCTCTTCAAGACGGCTGACTTTATCATTAAGGGATGCAATGATGAGAGGGCCGGGTGTATCGTAGGTAATATACTGCTTTTCGACCCATCCGGTTTCATTGTCACCGGTTTCCACCCTCAGATATTCCTCCTGTTCTTCCAGGATCGTGACCGCCTCATTGCTTTTAAGGACCTTGATGACGCTAAAGCTTTTGTTTGGCCCTTCCCTAAGGGTAAGCAGGAGCTGATCCGTAACATATCCGGTTTTTGCATACAGAACCATGGGGTATACAACGGTAGAAGCGAGCAGGACAATCAAAACCAGGACTAATTTCTTCATATAAAAAAAACCTCCACATATTTTTGCATTTCCATACCAATCCTGGCCGGTTTTTACAATACCCTTTGGGGGATAAAAATTTAAAAAACACTTGCAATAGCGGGTGTTGGAGGGTATCAATACAACCATGAAGATCGCCAGACAAAGAGAGGATGTTGTTGATTTCGGTATCAAAATGCTTGAGGCCGGCCTGACTTGCGGCACCGGTGGAAACCTCAGTGTTCTTGATCCGGATCAGAACCTTGTTGCCATTACGCCTTCCGGGATTCCCTACCCGGAAATGGCACCTGAAGATGTCCTGGTCATGACCCTTGAGGGCGATGTGATCGAGGGGGATCGAAAGCCCTCCAGTGAGGCCGGGTTCCATCTGGCACTCTATCATCACCGGCCTGATGTACAGGCTGTTGTCCATACGCATTCGGTGTACGCCACCACCTTTGCCTGCCTGAACCGGGAGATCCTTCCGGTTCACTACCTGGTGGGATTTTCCGGTCATAAAGTGCCGCTGGCACCCTATGCCACCTATGGTACAAAAGAACTGGCCGACAGTATTGTTCAGCATATCCGGAACTATAATGCCGTACTCCTGGCCAACCACGGGCTGGTATCCGTGGGCAAAGATCTTATGTCCGCACTGAATGTGGCCCAGGAGATCGAATTTGTAGCCAGGGTTTACTACCAGGCGCAGTCCATTGGTGATCCCGTTATTCTTGCCCAGGACCAGATGGATGAAGTGATAGAAAAATTCAAGGATTACGGGCCCCAGCCTAAATGAACCAGTCGATTTACCATAAACTGTGTATCACGAACATCACCAACGGGGTGGCCCAGGGGCTTTCCCAATTTTCCCAGCAGAGTTCGGCAGCCCTGATCTACGTGGATCGGCCGGGTGAAGCGTTTCAGGTATTTGATCCCCACAACATTCTTAAAGGCCATGAGCTGAAAATCAAGGAAATCTACTTTGACGGAGCCGATGCGCTGCTTCAAAAGGTCAATGGTATCCTGAAGCGGCAGCCTGAAGGGTATATTGCCTTTTGCCATGAACTTGAACTTGCCGGCCTCATTACATTTGGCGGGTGTTCCCACTCCTTTTACTATCAGATGTGGCTGACCGAGCATCATCCTGACATGTGCTCCATAGAGCCGACCCGGCGCTGGCTTGAACAGGCCGCATCCCTTCTGGCAACGGATTACAATACCCAGAATTCTGAGATCAATTCATCGGATTATGTATTGAAGAACTATGCGCTTCAAGCCATTGCAGACTATATTGTGGATGAGCGGGACCAGAACCTGGACTTTGACAGCAGGATTTTAATTACCCCGATTCTCAATGATATCCTGAATATTTCCAAAACCAGGGAGGAGGGTGCCTGGGCCAGGGGAACGATTTTTTTTACCGACCCTTACCGGATCCCGAGCATTCGGTTTATCACAAAGATCAAAAAGAATGAACGGCCCATGCTCAGCAATGTCAAGCATGTCCGGAAACTCTTGCAGACCGTGGAATATTCAGATCGTAAGCTGGTTTCAGACGGATGCACCATCATCGGTATCACGGACTGCCCCCTGCCTGAGTATACGGTTGTTGCAGAATATAAAGGCGAATATGGGTTTTTGCGGCTTGGTAAGGAAAAGATCTGCTCCTTTTTTGACGGATCATTCCACTCGACCACCCGGGAGGCCAAGCTGGTGGAACTGGAAGAGATCCTACTGGATGCAGATATTGAAACCGAAACCTCCACCCTATTATTCCAACTGGTCGCCCGCCTGGTTCACCATGCCGGAAAACAGCGCCATGGCTGCACTTTGGTTATCGACCTGAACGAGAAACCGGTCAAACTTTCCGGACATGTCCTGGATCCGGGTATTGATCTTCTGGATCCGGAATGCATTGATCTGGCCTGTTCTTTGTTAAAAATAGACGGTGCGGTACATATCCGTCCGGACCTGACCGTCCATGGATTTGGGTGCCTGCTGGACGGAAAGACCATTCCCTGGGAAAACATGGCCCGGGGGGCGCGGTACAATTCAGCCCTGCGGTTTTCAGCAGGCATGCCTGATGTCATTGTGGTGGTGGTGTCTTCGGACCGGCCGGTCTCCATCATCTACAATGGTATTGAAATCAATTCCTTTTCATCATGGCGTCCGGTGTTCCAAAGCGCTCCGGAACCGGTGTCTCTTAAAAAGTTTATTAATGGAGTATTATAATGTCTGACCATCATCATCACCATGACCATCACCAGGAACTCGGATTTGAAGAGAAGCTGCAGTCCCTGTTCTCACACTGGATCGATCATAATAACAGCCATAAGGACAGCTATCTGTCCTGGGCACACAAAGCATCCCATGAAGGCCTTGACCAGATTAAAGATCTGCTCGAGGAGGTGGCTGCCATGTCAGATCAGGTGACCCAGAAACTTGAACAGGCGTTGGATCTTTTGAAAAAGTAAATTGGTTGTTGTATATAAAAATATGCCAACGTACCCATATTCATGAACCTGTCAAACATGACACCCAAAGACCTGGCTGGCCAGCGGCTGATGGTCGGATTCAACGGTCATGAATTCAATGATGATATTCGATTTCTGATCCAGGAGCTCAGGGTTGGCGGCCTGATTCTATTTTCCAGGAACATTGACACCAAAGATCAGGTCAGAACGCTTACGGCCCAGGCCCAGGCCTTTGCAAAAGACTGCGGCCTGCCGCGATTGTTTATCGCTGTGGACCAGGAGGGTGGGGTGGTGGCCAGATTCAGGGAGGGGTTTACCCGGTTCCGGGGAAATCCTTTTGTAAAGACCCTGGAGCAGGCAGGTGAGTTTGCACGGGTGACATCTGATGAACTCGGCGCTGTCGGGGTCAACATGAACATGGCGCCGGTCATGGATGTGGCGTTTGAGCCGGACAGTATCATGATCGAGAGAGCATTCCCGGGTGGACCAGCAACCGTTGCCGAACTGGGGTGCCAGGTGATCTCCACCCTTCAGGCGAACGGTATGATGGCTGTTGCCAAGCATTTTCCAGGTATCGGGAGAACCGTTCTGGATTCTCATTTTGAGCTGCCGGTGCTCAATGCCGCGCCGTCCGTGTTAATGGAAAACGATCTGGTACCGTTCATGGCAGCCAAGGATCATCAGGTCACAGGCATCATGCTGTCACATATCCTGTATGAACAGCTGGACAGCCAATGGCCGGCCAGTCTGTCCCCTGC
>QZLA01000139.1 GCA_004796375.1 Desulfobacteraceae bacterium | reverse complement strand
CCCTATAACCGGAAAGAATTTATTGCACGGATCAATTCCCTTCTTCGGGTGAAGCGCATTGAGAAACAGCTTCGACTTCAGCAGCAATGGATGCATGTGACATTGACCAGCATCGGAGACGGCTTGATTGCCACGGATGAACATGAACAGATTGTATTCATGAACCCTGTTGCAGAGGATCTGACCGGGTGGTCCACCCGGGAAGCTATGGGCAAACCCTTCAGTTCCGTATTTCAGGTGGTCGATGACGCCACGAGGCAACCCATTGAAAGCCCCATCAGCAATGTGTTGAAAACCGGTCGTATCATTGAACTCAAAGACAATGTCTCCCTGGTAAGGAAGAATCAGGAAAAGCTGGCCATTGCAGACAGTGTGGCCCCGATCAGACAGGCAGGGGATGAAATCATCGGCGGGGTCCTGGTGTTCCGGGATATCACGGAAAAGAAAGAGGCGCAGCAGAAACTTGAGCAGGCGCTCCAGGATTGGGAGAGCCTGTTTATGGCCATCGGGCAGATGACCATGATCCTGACGCCTGATTTCAAAATAGATCGGGTAAACCAGCTGGCGCAGGAACGGCTGGGTGTTGAAGAGAGCGCCATGGCTGGCAGATATTGCTATGAGGTCCTGCACGGGCTGCCCGGACCCTGCAGGGAATGCATCATGATGAAGGCACTGGAATCAAAGCACCAGGAATCCGGGCAGGTGAAGTATGAACGGTTTGATGGGGATTTTCTGGTGACCTGTACACCGGTGTTGAATTCTGAGGGCGAGGTGGACAGAATTATCCACATTGCCACGGATGTGACCCAGATAAAGAAAGTGGAAGAGGAACGCTCCGAGCTTGAACAACACCTCAGGCAGGCCCAGAAACTCGAAGCGATCGGGACCCTTGCCGGTGGGATCGCGCATGATTTCAACAATATATTGTCATCCATCATTGGGTTCACGGAGTTGTCTTTGGAGGATGTAAAAGCGGGCACCATGCTTGAGGACAACCTCAGGGAGGTCCATAATGCCGGCAAGCGGGCAAAGGATCTGGTGAAACAGATTCTGACGTTTGCCCGCCAGACCAAAGAGCAGATCCATGAGGTGGCCATCGGCCCGATCGTTAATGAAGTTTTAAGGTTTCTGCGTTCATCTGTGCCTGCCAATATCGACATCACCAGTAATCTGGATGCAGATGCAAATGTGCTGGCCGATCCGACACGGATTCATCAGATCCTGATGAATCTGTGCACCAATGCCGTCCAGGCCATGGAAGAGAGCGGCGGTCGATTGATTGTGGAAACAAAAACCAGGACGTTCAGGCGGCAGAGCGTGGGCGTGTCAACAGAACTTATGGATGGTGAATATATCGAGCTGGCTGTGTCTGATACCGGCAGCGGTATTGATCCAGATATCCAGGAGATTATTTTTGAACCCTACTTTTCTACGAAAACCGCAACGGAAGGTACCGGACTGGGTTTGTCTACGGTTCACGGAATCGTAAGAGACTGCGGCGGCAGTATTGCATTGGAAAGCACGAAAGGAGAAGGCAGCCGGTTTATGGTATATCTGCCCGCCCTCCATGGTGCTGTCAATAAAGAGGAAACCGAGAGCCGGCCTCTGGCCCGGGGCAGCGAGCGCATACTATTTATCGATGATGAGCTGGCCATCACCAAAATGGCGGTCAAACTGCTCCAGATGAATGGGTACCAGGTAACGGCGCTCACCAGCAGCATGGAAGCGCTCCGGCTGTTTGAGTCCCAACCGGACCTCTTCGACCTGGTCATCACCGATATGAACATGCCGGGCATGGACGGCGATCAGCTCGTTGAAAAAGTCAAACAGATCCGGCCGGGTATCCCGGTGATTCTGTGTACGGGGTATAGTAAGAAGATTACCGAAAAGAAGATCAATGGTGACAATATGGATGCGGTCTGCCTGAAACCATTATCCCATAAAGACCTTGCCCTGACGGTTCGCAGAGTGCTGGATGGGAACAGTGTCGATTGAAATTTAAATGAGGTCATCCATGGAAAATGAAACAACCCAGGAAAAATTGGTCCATTATGTAGGGATTGGTGCATCTGCCGGCGGACTGGAGGCCATTGAAGCGTTTTTCAGCCGGATGCCCGAGGATTCCGGCCTGGCCTTTATCGTCATTCAACACCTGTCCCCTGATTATAAAAGCCTGATGGTAGAGCTGCTGTCAAAGAAAACAAAGATCCCGGTGCATCGATCCGTGGATGGCATGGAGGTAAAACCCAACAACATCTACATGATACCGCCGAAAAAGAATCTCTCCATTTTCCACGGCCGGTTGGTACTCAAGGAAAAGGACAATACCCGGGGTGTCAATCTGCCCATTGACATATTTTTACGGTCCCTGGCAGAGGACAAGGCGGAACGGGCCATTGCCATAATTCTGTCAGGGACCGGCAGTGACGGTACCCGGGGTGTGCGTGCCATCAAGGAGCAGGGCGGCATGGTCATGGTCCAGGATGAAACCAGCAGCAAATTCAACGGCATGCCCCGGGCGGCCATATCAACCGGTGTGGCCGATTTCATCCTCTCCCCCCATGAGATGCCGGACCAGCTGATGGCCTATGTCGGCCATCCCTATGTTGTCCGGAGCAAACCGTCGGAAAACCTGCTCAAGGATGAAAGCGGTCTCACCCGGATCTTTGCAGAGCTTCGGGAGAAGACCCGGGTGGACTTCACATACTATAAGCCATCCACCATTACCCGCCGCATCGAGCGGAGAATGACGGTTAATCAGATTGACCGGCTCAGTGATTATGT
>QZLA01000107.1 GCA_004796375.1 Desulfobacteraceae bacterium | reverse complement strand
TGGATGTCCTGTTTTTAAGGGTAAAAAACAATATCGCACAAAAGCACTATACCAAAGCCCGTCAACTATGTGTCCAGCGACTTGACCGCCATTCCGACACCCCGCAGACCGCTGCCATGATCCATGCACTCATGGCTGATATTTTTTTGGCTCAGAATAAACTCAAGCAGGCTGAAAATGAATTAAAAACTGCCATGAGAATCGATCCGGATCATTTAGGGTCGTACGGCCTGCTGGCAAAAATTTATCTCATGCGCAAGGATGTTGACCGGGCAATGACAGAGTACAAAAAAATCCTTGAAAAAAAGCCGGACCTGGTGCTTCCGCATATGATGCTTGGCACCATTTACGAAGCCAAAAAGGAATATGCTGCAGCAGAGAGACACTACCGCAAAGCGCTGGAAAGCAATCCCGATTTCGCGCCTGCGGCAAATAACTTGGCCTATCACCTTGCTGAACGGAACGGTAATCTAGACGAAGCTCTGGAATATGCGGTTAAGGCAAAGGAGATTATCCCGGACCATCCTGCGGTGCTGGATACCCTCGGACTTGTGTTCCTAAAAAAAGAGTTGTATGAAAATGCACTGGATGAATTCCTGGACAGCCTTGAGAAAACGCCTCATAACCCTATTGTCCGCTACCATCTCGGTCTTACTTACAACAAAACCGGTGAATATGAAATGGCAAAAAGGCAGTTGTCTGCGGCCCTTGAACTCAATCAGCCTTTCCCTCATGAAAAGGATGCCAGACGGCTATTGCAGCAGCTGAATTAGTGCGTGGAGTTGTATAATTTTTTACATAGCCGTAGGTAATGTTTTACCTATTATTGGGTAAAAAATTCTATAGAAAAAAATACCCAAAAATTGGTAAAATTCTTCCAAATCGCAGCTTTTTTTTTACTTCGAACTGGTATGTTTTTTGCTGAACAAATGGCATACGGCTTTAAAAATACTGTGACCAAGACTGCTGGCTTAAGAAACTGCTACCCCTGCTTCCTGTTATTATCGCGTATTGTGTTGAAATTCTCATTCGGTACACCATTTTAGTATTCAACTTTTTGACGGGAATAATATAACTTGAAGAAACTTCAAACTACCATACTGCTGATGACAATTCTCTGGAGTGTATTGGTTCTGGGACGATCCGTAGAATCATATCAACTTTATCCGGATGAACACAATATTGCCCCCATTTCACAACATGATCTGAGCAGGACTTTTAATGAATTCACTCCTCTATCTCCAGACTGGGCAGACAGCACACGGCCATTCACCGGGTCAGAACGAAACCTTGCAACAACACAGAATGGATTATCCAACGTGAATCAACTGCCCCAGTGGCAGGCTGGACTCTATTATGAACTTTTTTACAACAAGAGTTTTGAGTTGGATCCTTTCGTGATGCAAAAAACCATCTGGTACTTTGAAGACCAGTCCCCTGCTTTCGCCCTGCTGGATGGTTTTACTGTACAGGCAGATGAGGAGCGCCAGAAACGACTCATGGCGGCCACTCCAGTGCCGGAACCGGGCACTATGATCCTGTTCGGCATCGGGCTGGTCCTGATTGCCGGCATCAGCAAAAAACGATTGAAAATCAACTGCTAATTCGTAACAGTATCGAATCAGTCGCCTTGTTTCTCAAGCAGCTCAATAATCCGTTGTTGTTGCTCGATCATCTTATCCAGGCGTTCAATAATGCTGTCTGCTTTCTGATCAAGCAACATGCTTTTCAGATTGAGTTCATCCAGAAGAATGACAGTATATTCACTACCCAAAGAGATCTGCTCGAACAGGTAATCCGATTGAACAGAACTGTTTTCCCTCGGCTTGAGCGCTTCATACTTTTGACTGAAAGATTCAGAACGATCAGACCCATTGGCGGCAGGCAAAAACAACACTGCCAGTGCTATCAGCATGATCATCTTTTTCATAGATAAATTTCCAATCACTGTAACGGGTTTTATTTTCAAAATGTTTATACTTTAAGGGAAACCCTCCCTTTTTAAGGGTTTGTTTTCCACTTTTACTGTAAACACCTTTAATTCCTCCGCGCTGGTCATAAACCATTCCCCAGTTTCCTTTTGGGGACATGGGATCTGTATAAAGCTTTCGCAGGTGTCGCTTTACTCCCGGATATCGTTTATCCCGCAATAGATCCGTCAGTTTTCTCGGATACTCTCCCTCCCCGGATGAGTTGGCCTTATAATATGATTCAATGGCAGCAGCGATTTTTTCCCCCCTGAAAAGGAGTTGCTGCTCCCGTTCCCTTTTCATGACGGTACGCCACTGTCCTTCGACGGTCATGGCAGAAATTGACACCACCACCACCATCAGCAGGGCCAGGAAAAATGAGAATCCACCGTCACCACTCATTGTAAGGCGTTCCATAAAGACTAATTTTCCGGCTCGAACTGTGTATATCATAAATACCGACGGCGCCCTCCCCCTCATATAGAATCAGTATCCAGTCCGTACCTGTTGTAATCGGGTCCACCGGGACCTTCCGAATATATCCGTTCTCTTTCAATACCTGCAGGGATTCGGGATAGGTCCCGTTATCCGCATAGTATTGATCAATAACATCTCGCACTACGAACAGGGTATTTCTCAACGATGCTTCCCTGGCGCGCACGATGGATCTCATGAAATTCGGCGTGGCTATGGACGCAAGTATGCCAATGATGGCGATCACCGTCATCATTTCAATCAGTGTAAATCCTCTGTTGTCGTCCATTTTTACCACTCCCGGTAAAAGGTTCCGTCAATGGCGGTCCCCTCACTCAGAGAATAGACATCATACACATCCTGTCCGCCCCAGACAGAACTGGTTGGCTCATCATTGTAGGATCGAAGCCCCCATTTCCCCTCTTCGGTCATGGGATCTTTCGGGACCCGCCTGAGAAATTTCTTTTTTGACCCCGCAACATCATTCAGGGCAACACCTTCCACCAGGGTTTCAAGATTTGGAGGATAACCGCTGAGTGTCGATTTGGGGATTGTACCCTGATCCACCAGTGCTTCATATTTATCCAGAGCGTTGCGAATCACTCTGAGATTCTGCCGCAATTCCAGTTCCTTCTTTCTCTGGTAGATCATCTTTGACATCGGCATGACCCCGACAGCAAGAATAGAAATAATCGCGATGGTGGCCATGGCTTCTATTAACGTAAAACCGGAATTCCGTTTATTTGTAGACATCATCTCTGTCCACAATACGGATATTATCCAGGGTATCATCCGCCCCGAGTATGTCAATCCTGGCCTCCTCTGCTTGATGATAGGAGGAATACTGTCCGGCATATACACTGAAAACGGACCCTTCATCGGCAGTTTTTTCTTTTCTGACCCAGGTGTCATATCCCAGCTTCTCAATCTCTCTGGCGCGATTTTCTGCTTCGGCTATGGATGTCGTGGTGAATACGTGGAGGCTGAAAAAGGTGTCATCCGGCAAGAAATCGGCTTTTGATATGGCCTTGATATATGCCTTGTCCGGTAAATCAATATAATTTGTCTCCTTCCTGGCCCTTTCCGCCTCGGGCATCCTGAGAGAGAATCCGCTCTGTGTCCCGGACCAGAATTGAGACACCTCTTTTTGGGGCATATCCGGATGCCTGATGATTACCGGTGTGATAGACATCAAAATATCCTTTTCTTCAGATGCGCTGTTAACCGATGTGAATAAGCGCCCCAGTACAGGAATATCGCCTGCCAGAGGGATCTTCTGTGTTGATGAGCGATCCTCATCCTGTATTAATCCGCCGATAATCACATTACCACCGTCATCCACAGTCATGACCGTGTTGACATGCCTTGTCTTGATGGCGTATTGGGGATCATCCGGGGTGCCCACATTACTGCCGAGCGCACTGACTTCGATGTTGAGTTTCATGGTGACCCGGTTGAACAGATTGATTTCAGGCTCAGCCGTCAATTTTATCCCGACATCCTGATATTGAAAATCATAGGTGGTGGAACCATCCGTCAACACTTTCCGGTTCGTCCGGATAGGCACCCGCTCTCCAATATGAATACTGGCTTTTCCCTGGTTGGTCACCCTGATCTGCGGTTTGGCCAGAATTTTCGTATCCCCGTCCTGCTTGAGCAATTTCAACGTTGCCGTGGGCAGCGAAAGGTAGAGCTCCTTGCTGGTCAAGTGGCCGAGATCCCGGATGGAGGCCAGCGGGGCGAAACCTGATGGTGAACTGGTGCTGATACCTGAACTGGATTCACTGATACCAAACGTGATGGTATCGGAGATCGAAAGCCCCAGGTCCTTCTCCTTGTTCCTGGACACCTCAAGGATTTCAACATTTAGAACCACCTCTGCAGGCGTGCGGTCATTTGCCTCAATGATACGGGCCGCAACCTCCAGCTCATCCCTTGCCCCCCTCACCGTCACGGAGTTGAGTGAGTTATTCGCAGTAATGTTCTTGTTTCCCAGCATCTTGGTCAGCAATGCCACAGCGCCCTTGGACTCAAGATAAGAAAGATAAAATGTCCTGACATAAAGTTCATCATAGATTTTTGCCTTCCCTCCGGTATCCGGGTATATCAACATGGTTTTACGGTTGATCTGCTTTCCTTTCAGCCCGCTGGTCGTAAGCAGCACCTCCAGAAACTGATCCATTGAAACATCTGCCATGAAAAGTGTCACCTTGCTGTCTTTGACATCTTTATCAAAAATAAAATTAATACCGGAAAGCTTAGATATGATTTCGAATACATTCACCACGGGTGTTTTCTTGAACTTCAGGGAAACCGGCTCATCTGACCTGAAGTCCAGGCGATGCACCGCCAGATCTTCAGGATCCGGTTTGAAGTATTCCAAGGCATGCTGTGCATTAGTATTCTCAGGATTCAGCTCCAATGCTCTCTGATATGACTGCCGTGCATGTTTATACTCTCCCATGCGTATCTGCTGAGCCCCCTTTTGTGAGTAGTATGCCGATTCCTTTAACCGCTTTGCGGTTTCAAGCAGCTCCAGCGCACGGGTATTGCCGGGATAAAAAGCAACACTGACCCTGAGCTCATCAATGGCTTCAATGTAGTAGCGGTTTGCCATTAGACGCTCTGCCATCTGCATGTGATAGACCGAAGCACTCTGCCTGGATCGACTCAACCCGAGTTTCAGATCCGGACTCTCCGGATCCTCCTGCAGTGCCTGAGTATAGTATCTGACGGCCGCATCATGATCTTTTTCATTTACCGGCTGCATCAGGCCGGTGCGGCCGGGTTGGTCCGATACGCACCCTTGGAGCAGCAGCCCCCCCAAAACCCCTGCAAATAGCAGTACAAATGAAGTCCGCCAGATATTATCCATCGTTAAACTCTCTTATGTTGATGTTAATGGTTTCATTCAGATCGAGAGCTTTGAGCCTGATGTGATCATCCGCTATCTCCTCAATCAGGTATTTCCCGTATATGCGATCACCGACACTGGCCACCAGAACCTGTTTCCCCCGAGTCAAAAAAATAGAGCGTGTCCCTTTACTCTGGTATGTCCCGCAAAATCGGTATGACTTGAGTTCCCGGGCGATTTCCGGCACCGGGTTGATTTTAGCCGGTTTTGGCTCAGGCTTTGGGGATTCAACCACTGTGTCGACCGGTTCAGGGGCCGCCATGACTACTTCTGATGCGGGCATCTCAATCCTCGGGGGTTCATACAGTGCGAACAGATCCACAACAACCTTTCCGGGCCAGTTTGATCCTGAAAGAAAGCGGGAAATCTCCCGAACACCTTTTCCCTCAAACTCCTTAGCCGCAAGGCCTGATGTTTTTTTAACACCAGCGGCCGTCACCATTGTTTCCCCGGTAAAGGTCAGAGTATCAACCTCCCTTTGTACAAACGGGTGTTTTATCCGGTAGACCACGGAAATGACCAGCATGCCCAGGACAAGTATAAAAACAATATGCTGCCGCTCAAACTTCATAATGTATCGTGCCTTAAAAAAACGCCCAGTTTCATGGTCAGCTTTATCCGTCTGCTGCCCCTGTTAACCCTTGTCAGGGTCAACCCGCTTAAATGTTTTATCCCTTCCAGATTCTGAAGGTCGGCCAGGAACTGTTTGATGGCAGGATAGCTGCCTGTCGCTGCAATACTGGTGGAATATACATACAATGATCGGTTCCGGGTCTTCTCCGGGCTGAATCTGAGGGTGGACGCAATGGAGAGGTGGTTCTGATCAATCAGTGACCTGATCTTGACCGCATACTCAGGAAATGAAAACACACCGGGAAGTTCCGCTGTGATCATGTCAACGCGTTTTTGAAGCTCTCCGATCTGCGATTTCCGATCCCGGGAAATCTGCCTGACCTGCATCTCAAACGTCAGATTATTGTTTTTGCGCAACGTAAAAGCCCTCTGCTGCAGTGACTGGATATCCATGACCTGCTGCCCGATCACGAACCATCGGACACCTGCATTGCAGGCAATAAGAAGAATGCTGACTGTTATAATGAGATTAATCTTTTTCATCCGGTTTCCACTGGGCGTTGAAATCAAACAGGATCGTGTGCTTCTTATCAATTCTGTTCTTAATCAACTTGTTCACCTTGAAGCGGCCTGATGCTTCAAGACCGGTAAAAAAACCGGTCACCGATTCGATATGATCCGATTCTCCCTGGATGGTGATTTTTTTAAAATTATTTGAAAATTGAATTTTATGAATATCCACCCGTTCAGGCTTGTTTTTCTCAATCTCTGTCAGGACGGGCAAAGGAGATCGCCCGTCACCTTTAATCAAGGACAACAGATAGCCCAGTTCCTTTTTAAGGGACTTTTGCTTTTTCGTATCCGCCTGCCGTTTTTTGATTTTCTTTTTCATGGTAGATGCCTGCCTGCCAAGATCCCCGACTCTTTTTTCATACCCTTTTATTATTTTCCGATTGGAGGCAAACTCGTAAATATTGACACCTGTGAACAGCGCACATAGGCAGGCAAGAAGCACTACAAAGGCCCAAATCGCTTTTTTTGACACCCTCTCATGGGCTGAGAGGTTGACAATAATCGGTTTCACCTGTGACCCCCCTCCAAGGCACGGGCCGCTCCAAGTGCAGAGGCATAAAGCATCCGTTCGGAAATTCCGTGCTCTGCTTTTCCAAGGGTGGAACCAGTTCCCAATGTGCTGTCTTTAATCATTGTCATCTCAACAGGCAGGATATCTTCAACCATGTGCCTGATCCGCTCTTCAGACTGGATATGAGAAGCGATGTAAAAATGATCGATCTTAAAATCAGTGTATTCCGTACGAAAATATTTTAAAAGCATATCCATGTCTTCTGCGATGTTTGCCTCTTTCACACTGATCAGGCCTTTTTTAACGACTTTATAAAATACCGGCAGGGCATCGGAAAAAACAAGGGTGGTCAGACCATCCTCGAAAATTCCCAGATAAGCGATATTCCCGATTTCCGGGATTCCCAGGGCAAAATGATTAAATTGACTGAGCCCGGCCGGAACAATGATCACAGGTTTGAGCCCGCACTTTTTCAGCATCCGCTCATATTGGTTCACGACCGTTTTCATGGCCAAGACAATAAGGAACACATGATAACCACCCTCAGCCTGCCCCATGTTCAGCCAGGATACTTTTAAGGCGTCGGTCGGAATGCTTACCGAATCTGAAACACTCCATTCGACAAGTTTCTCCAGATCGCCTTGTTTATCCGGCACCTCATTGAAATGCTTGATTAGAACCTTGAAGCAGGCATCCGGAAGAGAGACCCCGACCGACCGGATATTGGCGCCCTTTGAAACCTGCCTGACACGGCCGCAGAATGATGCTTCATTCAGGATATTCTCCTGCCTGAATGATGGTTTAACCGTATTCTCTTCAAGCCTGATATCTGAAAAACGCTCTGAGGAGGCGGCGGATGCAGACCCGTCTATGCGGGCCATGACGACTTTTGATCCGGAGATGTCGATCCCGGCTCTGATCCTGCTGTGAAAAAGGCCGATCATGTTACCCCCTCCTGATCCATGAATGTGACCCGATTCACCTCTTCGATGGTGGTCATTCCGCGGACGGCCTCGTTGACGGCTGCATCCCTGAGGAATACCGAGCCTCTTGCCAGCGCGGCCTTCTTAAGCATGGAAACAGATACCCGTTTAATAAACATTTCACGCAGATCCCCATCCAGCTCTATGTGCTCGATGATCGCTTTTCGCCCGCTGTAGCCCGTACCATTACAATTGTCACATCCGCAGGATTCATAAAATGTATGCCCCCTGTATCGATTGGGATCAAACCCATTTTCCGTCAAATACGCATCGGTCACCTGCTTCTTTATCCGGCAGTTGCAAAGCACGCGGATCAGGCGTTGGGCAACAATACAGTTCAGGGCAGATACCAGATTGTAGGGTTCAATATCCATGTGGATAAACCGGTTGACCACCTCAAAAGAGGTATTGGCATGAACGGTGGTAAACACCTGGTGACCGGTTAGAGCCGACTGGATGGCAATTTGGGCTGTCTCGGAGTCCCGGATCTCACCCAAAAGGATTTTATCGGGATCGTGCCGGAGAATGGAGCGCAACCCCTTAGAAAAGGTCAATCCCTTTTTCTCGTTGACCGGGATCTGTACAATGCCCTCCAGCTGGTACTCAACCGGATCCTCAATGGTGATGATCTTGGTATCCCGGGTATTCACTTCCGACAATGCCCGGTAAAGCGTTGTGGTTTTTCCGCTGCCGGTAGGCCCTGTCATCAGGAACATCCCGTAAGGTGCCTTGACCTGACGCCTGAGCCGCTTCAATTCCGGAGGGTCAAGCCGCATGCCTTCCAGGGACAAATCGCCTGTTGTCACTGCCATTCGCTGCTGATCCAGAATCCGGATTACGGCATCCTCACCAAAAATAGTGGGGAGCACGGATATCCTGAAATCAACGAACCGATCCGAGACTTTCAATTTAAACCGGCCATCCTGGGGAATTCGCTTTTCAGAAATATCAAGCTCGGACATTACCTTGAGCCTGGATATCACCGGGCCCATGTTCTCCATATCCAACGGATCAATAATCTGATGAAGCATCCCGTCGATACGGTAGCGGATAATCAACCCTTTGGCAGATCCTTCAAAATGGATATCCGAGGCACTTTTATTAATGGCATCCAGTATGGTGGAATCCACCAGCTTTACAACCGGGCTCTCCTGTGAGGATACCTTTTCCGTCGATATTTCATAATCTCCCTGATCAGATTCCCTCACAACTGGCAGGCGCATCTCCTCTGAAACATCGATAATATCCCGGGATAACCCCAGGCGTTTGATATACTCCTCAAGTTTTTTCGGGCTGACAATGACAAAAGAAAAATCAAATTCCACAAGGATCTCAAGTTCTTCTGCTACCCTAAAATAATCAATGGGATCGGATACGGCAAACACCAGATGTTCATCGTAAAGACTGAATGGAAGAATCTTGTTTTTTAAAATGAAATCCATATCCAGCAATTTGACCAGTTCCGGCTGATTCATCTTTTCGAATGGTGCATATTCACAGGAAAACTGACTGGCGATCAATTCGGCCAACTGCTCATCCGTGATCAATCCCTCCTCAAAGCAGAACTGCCCCAGCCTCCGGTCTGTGATGTTCTGTTTGACCAGTATGGCATTTTTCTCTGCCTCGCTGATGAACCCCAGTTCAACAGCCAGTTCCCCGATCATTTTTTTCTTTTTAAGGTAAACATCCACCATATGTTGTCACCCCATGGTTGCCGCCAGCTGGAAAATCGGCAGGTACATGGCCACCAATATAAATCCGATAACAAATCCCATGATGATCATCAGCGCGGGTTCAATGGTTGACGTCACCATACTCAAACGACCTTCTACCTCTTTCTCATAATAATAGGCCACATCCTTGAGCACCTTTTCCAGGCTGCCGCCCTCTTCTCCGGCGGCAAACATTCGCAGGGCCATATCCGGAAATGCTTCGATTTTCCCAAGGCTGCGGGAAAATCCTTCACCCTGCTCAATGGCCAGGATTGCTTTCTCGATTCTGGCCTTGATGACACGGTTGTTCACCAGCCGGCAGGCGATTGTGATGGCCCGGTTCAGCGGTGTCCCTCCACCGAGAACGGTTGACAGGGACGATGAGAACAGTGCGGTTGAGTAAAGGGTAATCATCTCTCCAATAAAGGGAGTTCTCAGGCAAAGCCTGTCAAATATCAGGCGTCCGGACCTGGTTTTCGAATAGAACCATGCCACCGTAAGAAAGGTGAAAAGAAGACCGAAAATCTCACGGTAGTTGTAGCGAACCATATCGCTGACCCGGAGTAGTATAAGTGTAAACACAGGCAGTTCAAACTCTGCATCCAGAAAACTGCCGGTAATGGCCGGCACCACAAACACCAGTAAAAAAACTAGGACACACACCGAGCAGACAGATAATATCACTGGATACACTGAGGCTGTTTTTATCTTCTGACGGATCTGCCGTGATCGTTCAAAATAGTCCAGAAACTCCTCAACCGCTCCGGGGATGTTTCCACTGGCCTCACCGGAATAAAGGATGGCGATATACAGGGGTGAAAACAGCTCTTCATGCTTTTCAAATGCTGCCGGCAGGGACTCTCCGGACGATATATCTTTCCGGATACTTTTTAGAACCTTGGTAAAATGCGGGTCTTTCTGTTTCCCGATGATTCCGTCAAAGGCCGACACTGCAGGAAGACCTGCACGCAGAAGGGTGAGAAATTCATGGTTGAACGAGTAAACGTCTTTAGGTTTGAGTTTTGGGCGGCTTAAACCCCGCGCAAATCCGACGGTTCCAGAGGCTTTCTCAGCCTTAATCAGGAAACGGCCTTCCTGTGCAAGCGTCTTCCTTAATGCAGGTACAGAGGCTGACTGGATTATCCGTTCCATCACCTGACCGTCCCTGGAAGCGATTTTGCACCGGTATGACGGCATGCCACCCTCCTTAACCGTTGGTTAGCAAAAGCAGATTTACAGGCGGTATCACTGTTGTTTTTTGGGTAAACGCTTTGATGCAGTTGTTGATTTGAAGAGAGGGGAATGTGAGGTAATAATCAAGCCAGGAGACCCCGTTGGAACTGTAAAAGCTCTGGTTGGCCTGACTGGTGGCAGCACTGCTGTATGCATACGGGTTGGAGAGCGCGGTCGTATCCAGTTCGATTGCCAGCTGCCGGACTCCGGCGGCCTGATGTTCAAGCCGGATCACAACGGAAAACAGGTCCCCCTGTGCCACTGGCACAGGCGTATCCAGTTCAACCGTATAGTAGCCCGGATAGGTTTGGAATCCGTTTTTTGATGCCGCCAGTGTCCCGCTTACCGGCGCCCCTGCAGTCACCCGTGAATAAATATAAATGTCATAGCTGACACCGGTATCCGTGAGGTGAAATCCCACCGCACGAACATGCTCACTGGTGGTTGCTGTAAATATATTGGCACCCCAGAAAACACGTTCACTGGTTTCTCCGTATCGCAGTACATATCCCAAAGGATCATACTGATATATGGCGTTGTAATTATTATCCGGCTCAATCCGGCTGTAGGACACCCGGGGCTTAAACGTGCCATCGTAATAAGACAGCCAGAAATACCCATCGGTGTGCCGGGAGGTGCCCCAGGAGTTTCGTATCAGAAATGCACCGTTGCCTGGTGGCTGCGTACCGGTTTTAAAGTTTGAAGCGGCATAATTGTCATCCCATCCAATCACGGCTACGGCATGATTGGTCTGTGTCTGTACACCGGCCACGTTACCGCTGCCCGGATTATAGTAACTCTCATCATCCGCGGAAAAATAGCTGTCATCAAAGTAGCTCACATACACAGCCCCATATGTGGTCACGAAGTACTTGATGGTATCGTTGTCGGTAAACGCCGCCCTCAAAGGAATTTTAATGATCTCCTGTACATGCTGAACCGCCGGCCAGGTCTGAGCGGAATTCACATCCGCATACTCCAGGGCATAAGGATATGGAACCGTGGTTTCGTCCAGAGGACCACTCCACCGGGAATGGTATGCGGTTGACATATCGTCATTCCCACCCTGACATGCTGCATAGTCAAATCCGTGATTCACATTCAGGTCCTGCTCTGAAAAATCGTTCACATCCTGGGGGAGCAGGCGTGATTCCGCAGATGCCATTGCGGCAAATGCCCAGCAGGCCCCGCATGTGGATTGATCCCTGACAGGCGGGACCTTGCCGGTATTTCTCAAATCATAGATTAAGGCGTATGACGGCGTGTCCCTGAACCTTTCCGGCTTTAAGATCCTTGTAAAGGCATGATCAGCGGGTGATGGAATTTCACCGTGCACCCGGCCTGATCGTGCAGGATCACTCCTTAGCTTTATGTTCTCATGGTATTGGATAAATCCGGGATTGAGGGGGGCAATCCCCGGGGGGGCTGCATACACACTTTCATACATACTGAAAGCAAACGAAACGACAAAAACAAACAACAGGTTACATTTCAGCAGCTTCATGGTAATTGCCTTGAGTTGATCTAAGTGTTAATCATTGTTGGAGAGCACCCTGCACGTCTCATATCCACTCATGCAGGATGCTCTCTTACATCTTACCGGACAGACACCACGACATCATCTATATACACGATATCAGATGTAGCACTGGCATCGCATCTGAACCGAAGCTTCATGTTTCTCGGGAATATCATTGACGCACTTTCATTGACAATCACTCCCTCCTCATGCTGAAGCTCATAATTATTGAAGTCCCTTTCAACAACATACTGCTTGATCACTTGCCATTCGCTTCCGTCATAATATTCTACAAAGAAATCTTCACCGCTCTCAAAGCTTGAGGGATAAAACCAGAACTCTATCTTCATCTCTCTGTAATCCGGGGTATCCATATCGATATCATTGGCAGAATAAAAGGATGACGCTTCACCCTTGTTCGATCTTAGCCTGGCAACGTAATCTCCCTGGTGCGCATATTTGGGTTTGTTATCCCGGTGGCAGTGCAGCCCGCCATCAACATAACTCCCCCAACTGTCTTCGAATCCATCCTCAGACAGCACGGTCCATGGCGGTATGTAGGTCACGGTAATTTTTACCGTCTGGGTCTTTCCGCTCAAGTCAGTGGCCGTTACGGAGATAACGTTCTCTCCAAACTTCAGCGGCAGGCCGGTCACACGCCATGAATCGGTTCCCGAGGCGATACCGCTGCCTCCGGTTGAGTTGGTCCAGGACACCTCAGCAACGCCACGGTCATCTGACGCCGATCCGGCCAGATCCAGCACTGCCGTCTCGGAAGTATATGATGATTGGGTCGTGGGTGATGTTATGCTGACAGATGGCGGGTTAACATCCGGTGTTCCCCGCACGGAAACCACCACATCGTCGATATAGACGATATCCGCGGTTGAACTGGCATCACACCTGAACCGCAGTTTCATGTTCTTCGGAAAAATCATGGACGCGCTCTCTTTAATAATGACGCCCTCTTCATGTTGGAGCTTGTAATTGACAAACTCGTTTTCAACCACATACTGCTTGATAAGCTGCCATGCATTGCCGTCATAATACTCCACCAAGAAACCTTCACCGCTCTCAAAACTGGATGGATAGAACCAGAATTCTATTTTCATCTCAGTATACCCCGGGGTTTCCATGTCAATGACCTGTGCAGAATAAAAAGAGGATGATTCACCCTCACCTGACCTGAGTCTGGCAACGTACTCTCCCTGATGCGCATATTTGGGTTTATTATCCCGGTGGCAGTTCAGACCGCCGTCAACATAACTCCCCCAGCTGTCTTCAAATCCATCCTCAGACAATACGGTCCACGGGGGTCCGGTCAGCGGCGGGTTGTACCTAACCGTCAAGGTGTCGACGCCCTGGTTTCCGGGTTCATCCGTTGCCTTGACCTCAATCACATTATCACCGGCGGATAAAGGAATCCCGGTCACCCGCCACAAGTCGGTTCCCGATGCCAGGCCGCTGTGACCGGCTGAACTGGACCAGGAAACCTCTTTAACCCCGCTTGGATCTGATGCGATACCGCCAAGATCCAGAGTATCCTTTTCGGTTTCAAAAAAGATCTCCTGGGTCGGCAAGGTGATGGTAATCTCTGGAGGCGTTGTATCTGGGGGTGTATATGTCACGATGAATTGATCCGTGGATTGGTTCCCGCCTTCATCTTTGGCCGTGACCTGAATCACATTCTGCCCTTCAACCAGAAAAATACTGGTCACACTCCAGCTGGACGTTCCGGTGGCCTGGCCGCCGCCTCCTGCTGAATTGGACCAGATGACCTCTGTCACGCCGGTGTCATCTGACGCACTGCCGCTCATATCGAGCATTGCTGACCGCGTTTCATAAGATGGTTCACTGGTGGGCAACATAATCGTGATCTCGGGTGGGGTGGTATCCGGTGATGTATAATTTACGGTAAACTGATCAGTGGATTCATTACCCGCGCCATCTGTGGCTTTGACCTCAATCACATTCTCGCCTGCAACAAGTGGAATACTGCTGACACTCCAGGAGTCGGTTCCCGTTGCCACGCCGCTGCCGCCTGCCGTATTGAACCAGGCAACCTGCACAAGATTCTGGTCGTCTGAGGCAGTCCCCCCGATATCCAGTGTGGCGGACTGCGTGTCATATGATTCACCCGTCGTGGGAGATGTAATCGCAACCTGTGGTGCCTGGTTATCAATAGGGACACCGATGGAGTGAGTGGCGATATTGGAATCACCGCTTTCACCAGAGCTGTTATATGCGCGCACTGTAAAATAATACGTCACGCCCTCATCCAATGAAAGTTTATCCATCTCATACTGGGTGACCAGTCCCACATCGACATTTTGAGTATACTGTCCCTGTGTGGTTCCGTAATAGATCCGGTAACCCGTCACATCCCCGGCTACCCCATCCCACTTCAGATTCCACCCGAACAGGGAGCCTACCGGAATGGCTTTTACAAGTTCCGGAGAAGAGTAAGTACTCTCATTCCCGGATGCGTCCACTGCGGTCACAGCAATGTAATAGGTGATACCGGTATCAAGACCGGAGAGGGTATATTCTGCTGTGGCCGCCGAAGCTGGCGGACCATAGTTCCCGGCTGAAGTGCCTATATATACACGGTACCCCGAAAGATCCGGTTCACTGTTGGCCGTCCATGCCAGTTGGATTTCTCCACTGACAACATCACCGGCCACATCTGCCGGTGCCGACGGAGCGGTGGTGTCAGGCGCACTCACTGATACGGTCAGCGTATCGGTTGACTGATTTCCTGACGCATCAGACGCCTTAACGGTTATCTCGTTATCACCTCCTGACAGGGGTATTCCCTGGACAGTCCATGAAGTGGTTCCCGATGCCGTTCCGCTTCCGCCTAAGGAGTTTGTCCAGACGACCTCCTGGATCCCTTCGTTATCGGATGCAGATCCGCTGATATCTATACTCTGCGCACCCGTACTATAGCTTGCATCTGTGGTCGGGGATTCGATGGATATGGTTGGGGGCACTGAATCATGAGGTTCTCCGGCAATAGTGGTGATGAAGTTTGAATTGCCGCTTTCACCGGAACTGTTGTATGCACGGACAACAAAATAGTAGTTAGTGCCTTGTGTTAAAGAGAGGTCTGCCAGGGGGTATTCCGTGGCTGTTCCTGCATCGGCAGACTGTGTATAACTGCCTTCAGAAAGCCCGTAATAAATCCTGTAACCGGTTACTTCCCCTTGAACGGCATCCCATAACAGCTTTTGCCCTGTTATCTGGGCCGGGATACTTTTGATGACTTCTGGAGATGAATAGCCGCTTTCATTTCCGGATGTGTCAACAGCGGTCACGGCAAGGTAATATGTTTCACCGGCGGTCAGCCCTGTAATTGTATGTGATGTCCCGCTCTGAGGAGCCGGAAGACCGTAATCCCGGATGGCCGTCCCATAATACACCATGTACTCTGCCAGATCCAGTTCACTGTTGGCCTGCCATGTCAGGACGATGTCCCCGTTTACGACCTCCCCGGTAACCCCTGCAGGCATTAAGGGCGGCGTTGTATCCAAAACGCTTGGGACCGTGTAGGGCACCATGTTGGAATTATCACTTTCACCTTCGCCATTGTATGCCCGGACAATAAAATAATAGGTTGTTCCCTCCTCCAATGAAAAGTTACTCAACGGATATTCGACTACATTCCCAACATCCTCACTGAACGTATAGTTCCCCTCTGAAAGGCCATAATAGATCCTGTATCCGACAACGCTTCCCTCAGGAGCATTCCATCTCAACATAGAGGCTGCTGCAGCGATGTTTACCATCACCGAGACAAGGAACAATGCAGTAAAAACCATGCTGATTGTTCGTTTCATGACATGCCTCCTATCGATTATTCAATCCTTAAATTGGTCGGGGGATCAAGTGTTACCGGCGGGATAACAGAAGACATACCTTCTTCAAATGCGCCGATGGACAGGCTGGCTGATGACCGCACCAAGCCCAGAAAATCGGTTTTTACAATGGCAGTGGTGTCGATCCCGGCACCGACCAGAGGACTGTCTGGCTGCATTTTAAAATCCAGGAACGATACGGGATTGCTGTTTACAAACTTGGGATCATCATTTGACAATGTGCTGTTGTCCCAAGAAGGTACGGCGTTCTCCCCGGCACCGTAATATAAATTATGATCAGCTGTAAGATTGGAAGGGACGCTGTCAGGATAATAGGTATAGTAGTCCCAGGAATTGGGATAACCGTAGATGATATTATTTCTCAAAGTCATGGAATTAATATGACCGGTGAGCTGTATGGTCGGGTATGCATAATCTGCCGAATGAATAATATTATTATAAAGATAAAAGTCGCCGCCATACCTGCCATTACCGACGCCTCCGATCACAATGGCGGGGTCTCCGTTTCCCGGGTTAGACAAAATGTTGTTATAAAAATAACATGTTTTAACGAAGCCATATGCAGAACTTCCATCTCCGCCGCCCAGAATAACATTCTGGCGCACATTGTCATGGAACCAGTTGTTATGGACATGGAAATTATCCAGGGAGTCAGCAGGGTTATGTCCGTAGATCTGAAATCCTCTGCCCTGGGATCCCCAACCCATATCATTCCATCCGATATAAATATGGTTTAATGATCCGTACCCGCCGATGTAGATCTGATACACCCGCCGGCCGGTGTCCTGGCCCCTGAAATCGGCACATTGGTCATGCA
>QZLA01000089.1 GCA_004796375.1 Desulfobacteraceae bacterium | reverse complement strand
TATTCCGCTTATGCGGCGGAAGTATTCCGCTTATGCGGCGGAAGTATTCCGCTTATGCGGCGGAAGTATTCCGCTTATGCGGCGGAAGTATTCCGCTGGGTGCGGCGGAAATTGTCCGCTGGGTTAACAGACAAAGCCCTCCTTGACCTTTGAGAATCCGGGGATCATGGTCTGGGTGCTGTGGATACCGGAAATCCCCCGGACATGGCGATCGACAAATTCGGCGATAATCTCGGCATCCGATGCCAGCAGGTCCCGCCTGAGCACCACCTTGACCAGAATATCCACATTGCCGTGCACGGAATGAACTTCCTGGACCTCCTCCAGGTTGTAGAGCTTGTTGATGATATTCATTTCTGTTTTGGTATCCACATTGATCAGGATAAACGTGGTGATGGAGCGCCGCATTTCCGGATATTCTGGCGCGGTTTTCTCCAGCATGGTTTTCCTGAACGCTTCCATGTTCCTGGGAATCATCCGGTCGATGCCGATACCGTAACGCCGCTTGGAATTCCTCTCCCAATGGTGATAGGAAATATAGGCATAAAGATCGGTTTCCGTTCGTTTGGGAAAGTATTTCATGATCTTGGCATTGCGGATGATGGTGACCAAAGGCCTGTAGATCGTCATGTACCAGTCCTGGGCCGCCTTTTTCATATCGATTTCATCCCCGGAAATATTGATCAGATGATTCCGGTGCCGCTTGATCTGTTTGTGCAGGTAATTGTACTTTCCCACCTCGGACAGGTTAATCTCTTCGGTCAGTTCGGTGCTTTCGAAAAACTGTTTCTTTTCAATATACAAAAGGTTCTCAAGCGAGTTTTTCTTGGACAGCAGCTCGGTCACCTTTGCACGGATATCATCGCGCCCAAGTTCCTTGGCCGCAGATACCCGGTGATTGCCATCCAGCACATAATAATCGTTTCGGATCTGATACAGGTTCACCGGCGGCAACGGCCGGTTATCTCTCATGGCCCGCTTGATATCGTTGAATCGCTTGGCAGACACGTGTCGCTTGGGCCTGAACTGGGAATCAAAGTCATGATACTTGCCCACACTGCCGATAACCCGTTCAACACTGACCATCATCACCCCATGGTCCACAAACTCGATATCCTCTTCCTCTGCCTGCTTTTCATTGAATGAGGAGACATGATCCTGGTCATCCTCAGAGGAAGCAAACAACTTTTTAAAGAAATCCATCATATGATCACACCTCTATAATATTATAGCCGCACGTATTGATGACCCGAGTGCTGCCACACTTCGTCACCCGCTCCTCGCCGGATTGAAACTCCCTGTGAATATGGCCGTGAATAAAATAGGCCGGTTCATACGTGTTGAGCAGCTTGATAAAGCTTTCAAACCCTATGTGACAGCGATCTTCCGCATCCTTGATATGCCGGGGTGCGGCATGGGTGATCACCATGTCTATTCCCCCCTTTCGCCAGATGGAGAACCATTGGCCCAGGATAATTTTTCGCATCTGTTTATCCGTGTATTGATTCGGGCCCCCATTATACCACATGGACCCTTCAAGTCCCAGGATATTCAGTGTTTTGAACTGGATGATCCGGCCGTGGATATTCATGCATCCCATGGGATTGTTCGGGGTGTACCGGATATCGTGATTCCCCTTGACATAGAAAAGCGGGCTGTCAATCCGTTCCCTTATATAGGAGAGGTACTCCGGTGCCATGTCCCCGCAGGAGAGCACCAGATCAACCGGTGGGAGTGTCTTGTCAGCCACCTGCTGCTTGAGTTCTTTACTTTCAATGTCCGACACCGTCAAAATTCGAATGCCGTGAGTCCTGTGCTTTCTTTTTCTTTTCATGAGCCGTTCAACATTTAGAAATTACAGCGTTAGGTACGCCATATCAAGTCTCCAATCAACCCCTCGAAATTTAATGGCATTTTATTACTATAAATCAGTTTAGGGGGTTGACAACCCTTTTTTCCTCTTATATGTCACTACTTTAGTAGTGAATAATGGAATATCCGCACCCGCTCAAATAGTGCTTGCCATTTGCAACTATTATGCTAAATATTAGTTCTACTTATTAGGGAGTTTGATAGTGTTTCATTAACGGACATGCCGGTAGAACGGGTGATTCCTGCCGACAGGTCTCAATTATTAATGAGGAGGATTAAGGATGAAAAAACTGTTAATCACATTGTTCGCGCTTGCCTTTGTTCTGGTTTCAGCACCGGTTTTTGCTGACGACATTGAGCTGGCCAAAAAATCAACCATCGAAACCATCCTGAAGAACAAAGAGCTTCGCGTGGGTTTTGAATCCGGTTACATGCCGTTTGAAATGACCAATAAAAACGGTAAATACATGGGATTCGACGTTGACATGGGAAAAGCCCTGGCCAAATCCATGGGTGTTAAATATGTTCCGGTCAACACCGCATGGGATGGGATCATTCCCGCTCTGATCACCGATAAATTTGACATCATCATCGGCGGGATGACCGTGACCCAGTCCCGTAACCTCCAGATCAACTTTTCAGATCCCTACATCGTTGTCGGACAGGCGGTTCTTCTGAATAAAAAGCATGCCGGCACGGTTAAATCCTACAAAGACCTGAACAATCCCAAGTATACCATCTGCTCCAGACTGGGAACCACGGGTGAGCAGGCTGCCCAGAAGATGATCCCGAGAGCAGAGTATAAATCATTTGAAGCGGAAGCCGAAGCAGCCATGGAAGTTATCCAGGGCAATGTGGATGCACTGATCTACGATCTGCCGTTTGTTGAAAAAATGCAGGGACAGCATGGTGAAGGAAAAACCATCGCGCTGAGCACCCCGTTCACTTACGAACCGCTGGCCATGGCCATCAGAAAAGGGGATCCGGATTTCCTGAACTTCCTGAACCACTTTATCCGCCAGTACAAAGGCGACGGAAAATGGCAGAAATCCTATGACAAATGGTTCAAAAGCACTGACTGGTTTGACAAAGTTGCTGAATAGTCATTTGACATGATTTGATGCGTACAGGGCCGATAAGAATTTCTTGTCGGCCTTTTTTTTTACCCCAAGACGTAAGGCAATGAAAATAGATGGACTCAAAAATATCCAATATTCAAAGATTGAGTAATCCGGCTGCCTACTCCATGTCAGTCGCCGGATTTTTTGCACTCATGATTCTTCTGATTGGCGCGGTCTATTATGCAACCGTCACGGTTGAATACCAATGGCGATGGTTTAAGATTCCCCAGTATTTTGCCTACCAGGAAACCGTGATTGTTTATGCCGACGGCAATGGAGAGGTCCAGGAGATCAAGCCCAACGGTGAGATGATGGACGTGATCATCACGGAAGATACAGATGATGGAACGGTTGACAGAACCTATACCATGCCCAAGGATTCGTACGACTTGGATGAGGGGGATCTGACTTCCGAGGGGGACAAGCTGGCCGAATATATCGGCGGGTGGAAACCCGGTTTGTTGTCCGTCGGCCTTTGGATCACACTCAAGATCAGTTTTATATCCACCATCCTTGGCATTCTCATCGGAATCATCGGTGGTGTGATGCGGGTGTCCAAAACCCCGGTGCTCAAATGGACGGCCATGACCTATGTTGAAATTATCAGGGGGTCGCCGCTGCTGGTCCAGATCATGATCGCCTACTTTGTTCTGGGAACCACCATCAACAAGATCCTGATGATGAACGGCATCCCCAAACTCCATCCCGAGTGGTACGGGATTGCGGCCCTGTCGGTCTTCACCGGTGCCTATGTGGTTGAAATTGTCCGTGCGGGCATCGAATCGATCCATCCGGGTCAGATTGAAGCGGCCCGGTCATCAGGGATGACCTTTTTTCAATGTATGAATCATATTATCCTGCCCCAGGCATTGAAAACGATTCTGCCGCCCCTGGCCGGGCAGTTCATCAACCTGATCAAGGACTCTTCCCTTCTGGGTATGATTTCCATCAGGGAACTGACCAAGGCGACCCGCGAGGGGATCACGGTCAGTCTCCAGACATTTGAGTTGTGGTTCATGTGTGCCATTCTCTACCTGGTCATGACCTTTACCCTGTCCATGTTTGTTCAATACCTGGAACGGAGGACCGCGACAAAATGATTGAAATCAAAAATATATATAAAACCTTTTTTGTTCCCCATGAGGTCAAGGCCCTGGTCGATGTCACAAATAAAATCAAGGCCGGTGAAGTGGTGGTGGTCTGCGGACCGTCCGGCTCCGGTAAAAGTACATTTTTAAGATGCCTGAACCGGCTTGAAACCGCTGACTATGGCACGATATTAGTTGATGGCGTGGATATTTTTGACCCCAAGACCAACATCAATACAGTCCGGGCGGAGATGGGCATGGTGTTCCAGTCCTTTAACCTGTTTCCCCACCTGTCCATCCTGGGCAATGTCACCATTGCCCAGAAACTGGTTCGCGGGCGGGGTAAACAGGAACGCGAGGACAAAGCCATGGCCCTTCTGGAAAAGGTCGGTATCGGGGACAAGGCCCATGCCTACCCCGCCAACCTGTCCGGCGGCCAGCAACAGCGTGTGGCCATTGCCCGGGCACTGGCCATGGACCCAAAAATCATGCTGTTTGACGAACCGACCTCCGCACTGGATCCGGAGATGATCGGCGAGGTGCTGGATGTTATGAAAACCCTTGCCAAGGAAGGGATGACCATGGTATGCGTCACCCATGAAATGGGGTTTGCCCGGGAGGTCGGCGACCGAGTGATCTTCATGGATGAAGGAGCGGTTGTCGAGGAAGGATCCCCTGAAGACTTTTTTACAAGACCCAAACATGACCGGACAAAGCTGTTCCTGAATCAGATTCTATAATTTCGGGTTCACCAGCGTCATAAACTTGAAAGTCCGGGAAATTGTTTTCCCGGACTTTTACTTTTTTTATTCACCCAAGAGGTTAGAAAATGAAATACGGCTGTCAGTCCATGGTGGACACATTGAATACGGTCCTGATCAAGCACCCAAAGGATGCCTTTATCAGCCAGGCACACCTTGATGAAAACTTTGAACGGTTCAACTATTTCAGTGCCCCGGATTTTGAGAATACACTCAGGGAATTTTCAGTTTTCGAATCTATTTTAAAACAAAAAGGGATCGATATCCATTATCTTCCTCGGAGTCGCCAGGTGGGGATCGATTCCATCTATACCCATGATTCGGTCAAGGTCACCCGCCATGGCGCCATCTATTTTCCCATGGGTAAAGCAGCCAGGAACAACGAATCTACCGCCTCTCAGTCTTTTCTCGAAAGCCTGGGCATCCCCACCCTGGGCCACATCAGGGCGCCGGGAAAGATGGAGGGCGGCGATATCGTATGGCTCGACGACGAGACCGCGGCCATCGCAATCGGGTACCGGACCAACCCGGAGGGGATTGATCAGTTCAAGCAGTTGACCCGGTCCTTTGTAAAAGAGATTATCCCTGTTCCCCTGCCCCATGCAGAAGGCCCGTCTGCCTGCCTGCATCTCATGAGCCTGATCAGCATGGTCGATCATGATCTCGCCGTGGTGTATCTCAAGTACATGCCGGTATTTTTCAAAGAGATCCTTGAATCCCGGGGTATCACCCTGATCGATACCTCTGACCTTGAGTATGATCAACTGGCCTCCAATGTCCTGGCCATTGGCCCAAGGGAATGCATCATGCTTGAAGGCAACCCTGAGACCCTGTCCCGGCTGGAAAAGGCCGGGGCCAACGTGCACCTTTACCCGGGAAGGGATTTGTCCCTGAAGGGAACCGGCGGACCGACCTGCCTCACCCAGCCGATTCTCAGAACCCCTGTTGAAGGGCGATAAAATGACCTTGGAATCCTTATCCCCCCTTCAATCGGAGATTGAGTCGATTTTTGTAGATTATATAAGGATTCAAAGCTACACCAACACTCCGGATGAAAAACGGGTGGAGCCCTTTTTATCGGAATGGTTCAGCAGCCAGGACTACTTCAGCAACCACCCGGAGATGTGGGGCCTGTACCCTTTGGAACAAGATATTCTCAAGCGCCATGTGGTATGGGGTATGGTTAAAGGTCAGGGTGATGATACCATTGTCATGATTCACCACAGCGACGTGGTGGAGATCGAAGATTTCGAACTGGCCAAACCCTTTGCCCATGATATCAAACAGATCAATCACCATATCCGCGCCATGATCCACAAGTTTGATCCCGAAGCCATGGAGGACCTGGACAGCGGCCTGTGGCAGTTCGGCCGGGGCACCGCAGACATGAAGGCCGGCGGCGCCATACAGCTGGCACTGCTCAAGCACTACAGCCGGCAGCCGGATTTCAGGGGCAACCTCATTGTACTCTGCCTGCCGGATGAGGAAAACCTGTCCGCCGGCATGCGCTCTGCGCTTTCACTCCTGGGTGAACTCAAACACCAACACAATCTCAACTACCGGCTCATGATCAACTCCGAACCTCACCAGAGCACTGACCCGGACCATGGGGTGGTCTATGAGGGGTCTGTGGGCAAACTCATGCCCGTGGTGTATGCCCGGGGAAGCCTTGCCCATGTGGGTCGTATCTTTGAGGGGCTCAATCCGGTTCACCTGATGTCAGAGCTGGTCACTGCCACAGAACTGAACATGGCCTTCTCGGACACCATGGATGGCGAAGCCGCACCGCCGCCCTCCTGGCTGTACCTGAAAGACACCAAAACTCACTATGATGTCTCCATCCCCACTGCCATACGGGCCTACATGAGCATCCTGACCCTGACCAGTTCGCCCGAGCACCTGGTTCAAAAATTGAAAACAGCGGCCGAAAGGGCCTTTGATACGGTTCTAACCCGTATGAACCAATCCTTTAGCGCTTATCTTGAAGCCACTGGCCAGGACGCCGGCACCTTGCCCTGGAAGCGGCATGTAAAAACCTTTGCCGAACTCTTCAGTACTGTGGCTGATGCTGAAGGGCCGGGTTTCATAAATGCCTACCAGGCTTATCTTGAACAGATCAACCAATCCCTTGCAGGTGGTGCCATAACCCTGGCCCACGCCAGTTTTGCCCTGATTGAGTTCTGCCTTGACCATTATAAAAACAAACTGCCCATCATGATCATCGGGTTGTCCCCGCCCTATTACCCGGATGTAAACAATCAGAGGATCGGTACAAAAAATCCTGTCGTAAAAGACCTGGTTCCGGCCATCCAGCGGTTTACCCTGGACACCCTGGGACAGGCCTATATCTCCCGACAGTTTTATACCGGTATCTCTGACCTGAGCTACACCTGGCTGGATCCGGATGTTGACCTGTCAGGCTCAGTCGCCGCCAACATGCCGTTGTGGGGCAGTGCCTACCAAATCAATTTTCAGCGGATTAAAGATATCTGCATGCCCTGTATCAATATCGGGCCGTGGGGCAAGGATTTCCATAAACTCACCGAACGGGTGCTGATCCGGGATCTCTATGAAAGAACCCCCCTGATCATTGATTTCACCATCCGGCAGATACTGAACAATCATCAAACGTTGTAGCCCGCGATCTGCTGCCGTATTTCCCTGAAGTCAATCGCCTCCCTTCTTTTTGAAACACAATCGATTCATCCAATTCGATACATTTGTGTATTTTTTTCTTGTACCACAACGTGGCATGTATTATATTGATCTCATACGGTCATCATATTCGGGCTCATTTCACGATATCTCCGGCACGTCACCCAAAAGCCCGGGTATGGCGCCTTATCTGCGGCTTTTGCAGAGAATCTACATAATGGAGGAGATATGAACAAAGAAAAACCAAGCAAAAAGGAAGCGCCCGCAACCGACCGGACCCAATGTGAGGCAACCCTACAAATGCTTGAAAAGGCAAGAAGAGACGGCGTCAAGCTGGACCTTGACCGGGGATTTGAGATGAAACCCTGTCCCATTGGTGAAGAATCTGCCTGCTGCAAGCATTGTTACATGGGCCCCTGCCGGCTTAACAGCAGGGATCCCTATGCCAAAGTGGGTATTTGCGGTGCCACCATTGATACCATCATGTCCCGGAACTTCGGCCGGATGGTCGCCACGGGCTCAGCCTCCCACAATGATCACGGCATGCACATTCTCAAGCTGTTCAGGGATATTGTGGAAGGCGATGTCAATGACTTCGGCATCGAAGACACGGCAAAACTGGAAAAAGTGGCCCTTTCCATCGGTATTGAGGTAGAGGGAAAAACCGTTAAGGAAGTCGGTATCGAACTTTGCAACGAACTTGAAAAAACCTTTTCCAATGTATCCGGGGAGATGCCCTTCACCCGAAGGGTGCCGGAGGAAACCCTTGAACATTGGCGTAAAAACGGCATTGTCCCGCGAGGGGCCATGCTGGAAGTCATGGAACTGATGAGCCGCACACACATCGGGTGTGACCAGGATTATGAGAATTTGACAAAACAGATCAGCCGGGCTGCCCTTGCAGACGGCTGGGGCGGGTCCATGGTGGCCACGGAATTGTCAGATATCATGTTCGGTACGCCTGCGCCGCTCCAGGCTGAGGTCAATATGGGTGTCCTGAAGGAGGACCATGTCAATATCATTGTTCATGGACATGAGCCGGCCATGTTTGAAGGCATGCTGGCCGCAGTCAATGACTCTTTTTTCATCGACATGGCCAAAGACAAGGGCGCCAAAGGCATCAACCTGATCGGCATGTGCTGTTCCGGTGCAGAAATGATGTCCCGGCACGGGGTTCCCCATGCCGGCAACTTCGGCTCCACAGAAGCGGTGATTGTCACCGGAGCGGTGGACGCCATGGTGGTGGACATCCAGTGCATCAAGCAGGGGCTGGCCGAGGTGGCCAAGTGCTACGACACCCACCTGATCACCACCAACCCCAGGTGTCATATCGAAGGGGCCACCCACATTGAGTTTGAGGAGAAAGCCCCGAGACAATGCACCGATGAAATCCTGTCCAAGGCCATTGCCCGGTATGCCACCCGCAGCATGCCCGTTGAAATTCCCAAGCAGGTTCAAAGCGGTATTCACGGGTTCACCCATGAATACATCGAATACATGCTGGGTGGAACGTTCAGAGGCAGCTATTCGCCCCTGAACGACAACATTATCAACGGGCGGATCCGCGGCGTTGCCGGAGTTGTTGGATGTACCAATCCCAAGGTCAAACAGGATTCCGTCCATGTGGAACTGGTACGCGAGCTTATCAAAAAAGATGTCCTGGTCCTCCAGACCGGATGCTCCCAGATCGCCCTAGCCAAGGCCGGATTCCTCGTGCCTGAAGCAGGTGCACTGGCCGGCCCCGGACTCTCAGAAGTCTGTGAAACCGTGGGTATGCCGCCGGTGCTGGGCCTGGGGTCCTGTGTGGATAATACCCGGATTCTCATCGCTGCCTCTGCCATGGTCAAAGCCGGTGGATTAGGCAACTCCATTGCCGATCTGCCCGCAGCCGGGGCCGCACCTGAGTGGATGAGTGAAAAGGCACTGGCCATCGGCCAGTACTTCGTTGCCTCAGGTGTCTATACCGTGTTCGGTATCGGGTTTCCCATAGTGAAATCCACCCGATTCCACGATCTGCTTTTCAATGGACTCGAAGAGCAGGGTTTTGGAAAATGGGGAACAGCCAAAGATCCTGTTGAGATTGCCAGGCTGATGATCGAACACATTGACAAAAAGAGACAGCAGCTGGGTATCGACAAGGCCCGGGAACGGACCCTTGTGGATATGTCCGACAGGCGTGAAATCGCATCATAGCCCGGTCATCTAAACCCTCTCCCCTGCCCGGCCCCCTGCCGGGCAGGGTTTGTCTTTGACTCCACCTGCTGGTGTGATATATTCTTGGGCATGCGTGCCTGCCTAGCATACACCATACTGCTCCCATTGATGGTGAGCCTTTTGACCATGGCCCTGCCGCCCTGTTGCTCTGCCTTTGAGCGGTACAACCGGGTCACCAAGTATGACTCCTATTTTAAAAAGTACGCCAAGCGGTATTTCGGTCCGGGTTTCAACTGGCATGAGTTTAAAGCCCAGGCCATTTCAGAATCCGGCCTGGACCCGGAGGCGCAATCAGCGGTCGGTGCACAGGGCATTATGCAGATCATGCCAAAGACTTTTGCAGAGATAAAATACAAAAATCCGTCCATCCGGGGCTCCATGCGGCAGCCGAAATGGAGCATTGCGGCCGGGATATCCTATGACCGGAGCATCTGGAACATTTTTAAGGCCAAACGGCCGTTACAGGACCGAAAAGATTTCATGTTCGGCGCTTACAACGCCGGCAAGGGCAATATCATCAAAGCCCAGAAAAAGGCTCAATCCCAGGGACTGGATCCCAACCGGTGGACCTCCATTGAAAAGAGCCTTCCACGGGTAACCGGTTCCCACAGCAGGGAAACCATCAATTATGTCACCAAGATCAAACAGATACGAAAGGTACTCAAGTAATGGAGCTGTCCATCATTTTTCTCAACTTCACCTATGCCTGCTTTGGCGTGATCCTGGCACTGGGATTCATGCTTTTGGGATTCAAACTTTTTGACCGGATCACCCCGTTTGATACATCCAAGCAGCTGGCCCAGAACAATGTGGCCGTCGGTATTGTGGTGGGATCAATTTTTGTGGGGCTTGGCATTGCCGTGGGGCTGGTCATGGGACTTGGGTTGAATTGACCCAGAGGATGGCCAAGAAGGCCATCCTCCATGGTTTTTAAGATAAAGCATGTGTTACGAGAGACAGGAACACCCGCATTGTGCGCGTTTTACATTACATACCGATTCATGCTCCCCCCGGTCAACACACTCCTGATATTCATCTTCACACCGGATTGAACAGCTCATCTCCTGATTGAATTTTGAGTCATCCATCATATCCTCCTTTGGGCGATCTGCCATTATCATGCAGGCCGAACGATTTTCTATCGGTTCATCATCGCCCTGATCAATAATCTTCATACGCGTCGGAACTGATATATCATCAGACACCGACAACCCTAAACATAAGCATTTTTTAAACGCTAACAACCCGGCCTGCCTGCACCTGTAAAGGAGAAACAGGGTCTGCTCAAATAACTGTTTAAACGGTAAATCGCTTTAACTGCTGCGTTTCGCCAGCACCAGACCTGCCCCGGCAAGAATCATCAACCCCCCGGTTGTCCGCAACACAGATTGAAACGCCCGCCGGCGCCTAAGAAACCCGCTTGCTTTACCGGCCGCCAGGGCCCAGGCAGATGTCACCGTAAATGTGATCAGCAAAAACGTCGGCACGATAACACAAAGCTGCAGCCCCAAAGGGTGTCCGGGGTCAATGAACTGGGGTAGAAATGCGGCGATGAATACCAGGCTTTTGGGGTTGGGAATCGTAACGGTAAGTCCTTGGACAAACAGGTTCGTTCTGGAAACCAAGGGTGGGTGAACCACCACCGCCGCGCCAGCACTTTGCCATTGTCTGACCCCGAGATAGCAAAGATACGCGGCACCGGCCCAGCGCACCCATTCAAATGCTTCTGCAACTGTGTGCAGCAACGAGGCCAGACCGATGGCAGCCACCAGAAGCTGGACAGCAATACCCATGGTTGCGCCGGCAACCGTGGACAGTGCTTGTCTCCATCCAAAGGAAATACTGTGGGCCACCGTCAATAAGACACTCGGCCCGGGCAATGCAATCATAAGGGTTGTGGCGGCAATAAATGCCAGATACAGATGTAACGCCATACGGGAAACCTCCTTGAGTTACTGCTGGTTACAGGTGATGAACGTATTTGCTTCGCTTTTGGAAGTGATTATGGCGCAACTCAGTCCTGGATTATTGTATAAAATTGACCTGGTATGCTTTGGGCGTGACCATGGTGATGGCTTTAAAGTGGCGGTGAAAATGGCTCTGATCAAAAAAGCCGCACACAAGGGCCACCTGTGACAATGGCAGGCCTTTTTGCAGCAGCTTTTTAGCCCGTTCGATCCGGCAATTGAGCCGGTAGGCATGCGGGGTCATGCCGGTGACACGCTTGAACCGCCGGAGCAGGGTGTACGGGTTGACATTGAGATCCCGGGCAATCTCTCTTATGGACAGATCTTTTTCTAAATCGGCACTCAGCTGCATTTTCAAGGTTTCTATCTGCCCCGGCGGTTCATCAAGTCGAGGGGCTGTTTTACAGGCCTTGAGAAATACCTGTTCCGCAAGGCCGGCCAACAGCCCCTCTTTTTCGAGCATTTCTCCATCGACCTTTAAGGATGCCACGGTGTCAAGGTAAAGTTGATGGGTTGGCGGGTCTTTTAGCAGGGCGGAGTCTACCGGATGGAATGCGTCAAGGTGCCACAGGGACTGCTGCAACTGCAGGCACCACGCAACATCAAGAAAAATCATGGACCAGTTTCGTTTGCAGGAGTCATCAGGGTTACACGAATGAAGTGTCTCCGGGTTGATCAGCGCCAGGTTTCCCGGCTCTAACCTGGTCAGTACCCCGTCAACCCGAAAATTCACCACCCCTTGACCGACTGCCCCGATGCAGAAGGTTTTATGCATATGGGGTTTGTATTGCCGATCACTGTCGGTTGAAAATCGCAGCTCCACATACGGCAGCCGGGGGTGCTTTACAAAAGAATCTGCCAAAAATATTTATCCTACTTTTTTTTAGGGGCCGTTACCCTCACCTTCATTTCGATCCTTTCCAGCGGATTATCCCTGCGGTCCCTTTTCTGGGCCACAATTTTGTTGACCACATCCATGCCCTGGACCACCTCTCCGAAAACCGTATATTTACCGTCCAAATGAGAGGCATGGGCGGCGCAGATAAAAAATTGGGATCCGCCGCTGTCCGGATGGCGGGATCTTGCCATTGACAATGTCCCTGGCGTGTGGGGAAGCTTGTTAAACTCGGCTTTCAGGGCATAACCGGGCCCGCCCATGCCGTGCTTAGAGCGATCACGCTCTTTTGAGTTGGGGCATCCGCCCTGGATCATAAAGCCGGGGATGATTCGGTGAAAGGTCACCCCGTCATAAAATCCGGTTTTCGCAAGCTCTATGAAATTATTGACATGATTCGGGGCATCTTCAGGAAAAAACCTCAGCTTTATGGCACCAAGCCGTGTCTCAATAACGGCGTTAGCGGCTGCCATGTATTTGATTTCCTGATCCGTGAAACGCCGGTGCCGGACATCTGATGAAAAGGCTGCTGAAAATGTCAGGCACACACAAACGATGATCGATACCAATAAACTTTTATTATACCTCAACTTTATATCCTCCTTTGGATCCCATTTTGCTATATTCACCCTGATGATGACATTGAAAAATAAAACCAATGTACACCCCCAGGGCCACTTTTTCAATCTGGATGTCGCGAATGGACCATCAAATTCCCGATGATATTGTCAAGGATCTGGAAAAAGCGTGCCGGCTTCACGAACGGGCGGTTTCCGACTATGCCCAGTGCCAGGAATTCAGCCGGTTGATGTCTGACCTGCTTGCCCGGCTGGAAGATGCCGGACAGTTTCATCTGGCCGACAAAGTGATGGACATTCTTCTGGACTGCAACCCCAAAACCGGGGCCCATTGCGACAAGTCAAGCGTTGTGGCACAAGCCGTTAAAAAGCTTGCCCGACACTTCAGCACATGAATACCTTATGATCGGTTTGGCTCAGGACCCTGGCTTTATCGTGACCGATATGGATCACGCTTTCAATGCCGGCGGCAAACTGATCTTTGAAATTGAATTTGGGTTCCATGGCCAGGACCATGCCGGGCATGAGTATATCCGACCGTCCTTTGGCCACAATGGGGGCCTCCACCAATTCAACACCGGTGCCGTGTCCGATGAATTTGGCCTTTAACTCAGGCAGGCCCAGGAACTCTGTATCATACCCGAGTTGTCCGGCATGCCTGATACATGAATCATACACATCGGCCATGGCCACCCCCGGTTTCATCATCTCCACCAGGGCCGTCAGGATATCCATGGCCGCCTGGCAGGCATCCATGGCCTTTTGAGGCATGGTGCCCATACAGAACATACGGGTCTCATCAATATGATAACCATCCAGAACCGTACCAAAATCGATCAGGATCGGTTCATTTTCCCTGAGCAGCCGTGGACCGGCCCCGTATGGATATGCAATGGACGCCCCTGTGCCGGTGACCGGAGAGTCCAGGGCCCCTGCAAGTCCGCCGCTTTCACCGCTGAGCAGGTGAAAGGGATACCCGGCCGCACGGTAATGACGCATGAGAAGGATACCGGAGTGCCCGTGCCGCCTGGCAAAGGTTTCAAACATGCCGCAGAATTCCATCTCGGATATGCCGGGCCGGAGCGTTTGGGCCATATAGTCAAAGGTGCGCTTGGACAGCCTTGCTGATGCTTCTAACCGATCAATCTCCCAGCTGGATTTAATCTGTCGGCATTGGGTGATGACAGAAGATGCATCCGCAAAATCAACCGTATTGAACAACTCCTGGTAAAACAGTACATCCTTGTGGGGAACCACATCAAACGCCAGGCCGCACCGTGACGGCAGCCTCCCGTTCATTTCCAATATTCTTTGGGGGATCTCCTTAATGGAGGTGATCGGTTCAACCTGTTTCAGGCTGGATTCCTCCAGGGCCCTTGGCAGGTACTGTTTGACAAACAGGATGGGATCTTGGTCCAGAAACATCATAAGATAGGCATCCTGGGCCGTACCGGAAAAATAGAACAGGTCGGGTTTATGGGTGATAAACATCGCATCCAGGCCCTGTTTTTCCATCATTTGCCTGGCGGTGAGTATGCGGTGATCAATTTCCGGTTCCGGTGTTTTTAAAAATGAAATCATAACGGGTCTGTTGTAGGTTTATAGGGATTTATCTTAAAAGGTTGAGGGTCAATAGACATCTTTTTCATCCGGGACCCCAGGGTCGTGGGAGACACCCCCAGCAGGCGGGCGGCCCCGTGGGAGCCGTATATCCTGCCATCAGCGTGTTTCAGGGCATTGATGATATTCTCCCGGATCAACTCACGAACCTGGGTTTCTGTCATGACCGCTGGTAAGCATTCCTTGTCTTTGCCGCGCGTGTTCGGCACAGCGCTGGGGCCAGGTTTTTCTTCTTTGTCCTGGACGCTGTCCTTCTCAAAAAAGTCAAACGTCAGCATGCCTTGTGCAGCGGTGATCACGGACCGCTCGATCACATTTCTCAACTCACGGACGTTCCCGGGCCACTCATAATTGATGAGGCGGTTCATGTCGGCACCGGATATACCCTTTGGCGGCTGCTTGAGAGAGGAGAGCACCTGCTCCAGGAAATGAAATACCAGGGGTTGGATATCCTCTTTGCGATCCCTTAAAGGCGGTATCTCAATGGGAAACACATTGAGGCGGTAATACAGGTCCTTGCGAAACAAACCCCGTTCGATATCCTGGCGGATGTCCCGGTTTGTGGCGGCAATGATCCTGACATCCACCTGCCGCGTCATATCCTCTCCGATCCGCTCATAAGTGCCCTCCTGGAGAACCCGCAAGAGCTTCCCCTGCAAAGAGAGCGGGAGTTCTCCGACCTCGTCCAGAAACAGGGTACCGGTATCTGCCGCCTGGAATCTTCCCGCCCGGTTCCGGAGCGCACCGGTGAACGCCCCCTTGATATGGCCGAAAAATTCACTCTCATAAAGATCAGATGGGATGGTGGCGCAATTCACCCGGATCATGGGCCGCTCCCTGCGCAGGCTCCGGTTATGAATCTCCCTGGCCACCAGCTCTTTTCCGGTACCTGACTCCCCTAGTATTAGCACGCTGGCATCTGTGGGTGCCACCAGTTCGATCTGGTTTAAAATCGTCATTAACGGCGGACTGTTACCGATAATATCACCAAAGGATTGAACCTGGTTGATCTCCTGCCTTAAATATTCATTTTCAAGTTCCAGCTGGGACCTGAGATGATCGATCTCGTTAAAGGCCCGTGCATTGGCAAGGGCAAGCGCGGTATGATGGGAGATCATCCTCACCCAGAAGGTGCCCTCTTCGACCCGGTTAGATTCGATCCGGGTGTAAATGGCAATCACTCCGAGGGTCTCCTCCTTGAACCGGATGGGCTGGGCACCGAATCCTTTGATATGCTCACCCCGGGCCCAGATTTCCCTGTCCTGCCACATGGGATCCGCTGCCACCTCATGGGACTTCAGTGGCCTGCCTGACACGGCAATTTTTCCGATCCCGCTGTAACCCAGGGGAATCCGCCGTGCAAACCCGTTGATATCGGACCAGTCCCGTTCGTTGCCCTCACCGTTTCCACCGGAAATCGGCCGGCCGTTGCCGGCCACCAGATGGAGACATTGATCCCGTTCCGGGCAATGGGATATCATCTCACACTGGTCACAGATATCCCCTGTTTTCTTCAGCCAGATCCGGACCAGGGCAATGTGGGGCCGCAACGCCATCCGATCAGCGATCATGTCCAGCACTACCGGCACGGACCGTTCGGATGCCATATCAATCAGCAGTTCCTTGAGGGATTCATACTCAGGGACATAGGTGGGTTCCAGATGCATATCCCCACATAAACGAAATATCGTTTTTTAGCAACGATTTTTCATAAAATGTTGATTTTTCGTTATCAATCCTTTTTAACCAACGTCACAACCTCTTGAATCCAAAGCTAATCGCTTCCCATTACGATTGGCACATCTTTTGATATGATGGGGTACCCAACTAATTGAATGGATCCGTTACCATTGAACCCATGAACAAACCGACTAAAGAGGGATGATCATATGACCCGAATGTTTACATCCGATATCAGAGACAGCAGCAGCACCCGCCGGCCGGACCCGTTTCCTGTTCATATCCTGGACCGGTGTGACCGGCCAACCACCCTGATCCTTGACGACCAGGTTACACAAAAGGATGAACGCGACGGCGGTTTTTACAAGGCCGGAAAAGGCCATTACGGCGACCACCTAAAAAAGGAGTACAAACGGTTCGTGGCAAAACATCCGCTGTCGGGCGCCTTGTGTACTATGGCCGGGGCACTGGGCCATATGGTGGATGAACCCGGGGAGAGTGAAGCGGGTGGAAACACGCCGTGGGGGGTGTCCTCCTGGGCTCCCATGCCGAAAATGTCGGGCCAACCGGCACCGGGCACAGATGACCCGGCCGCCAATGCCAGCCACATCAAAGAGACCGCCTATTTTCTGCGCTCGGATATTGTGGGTATCTGCAAGCTTCCCCGTTATGCCGTATTTTCACACAGTAAACACACGGGGGAAAGAATCGAACTGAATCATAAATATGCCATTGCCATTGTGATTGACCAGGACTGGCGAACGGCATCGGCATTTAACGGTAATGACTGGATCAGCAACTCCATGAGTTTTATATCCTACTCGACCAGCGGGTTCATCGCCTGCATCCTGGCCGACTATATCCGGAGGCTGGGATACCCGGCCCGGGCCCACCATGCCATGAACTACCAGGTGGCTGTTCCGCCCATCCTGCTCTGGGCAGGCATCGGTGATATGTCCCGCATGGGGGATACCATTATC
>QZLA01000409.1 GCA_004796375.1 Desulfobacteraceae bacterium | reverse complement strand
TTTTTGGCACCGGCCGGGTCATGGGCCTCCAGGCGCTTGATGAGCTGCCCATGGATATCGGCCATGTGTTTTCCGGATCGGACAATGATCATGAATCGGGAGAGGCGGTCGTGCAGGTGACCGATCTGCTGGGCCAGTTCATAATTTCCCGAGGATTTGGCCACAAGGTAGTGAAAATTACGGTTCTCACGGGTATACCTGGAGTAGGTTTCATCCAGATCATCCGTGAATCCGGCATGTACACGCTTGAGGTAGGCGATCTGCTCCGGGGTGATTTTTTCAGCAGCCCGCTCTACCGCAGCCAGTTCTAAAATCTGCCGGAGCTCGAGCATGTCATTGAGCTGCTTGAGGGACACCATGGTAATATAATATCCGGATCTGGGTTTGATGGTGATCAGCTCTTCCTGCCCGAGCATTTGAAGGGCATCCCTGACCGGGGTGACGCTGGTGCCGAATTCCTGCTTCAACTCATCAATGGACAACCGTTCTCCGGGTTTTTTCTTCCCTGTAATGATGTCGGTTTTTATCCGGTGATAGATCTCATGCTTGGCACCCTTGCCGGGCGGCTGGACCATAATTCCTCCGAGATGACCTTTGGTTAACTGTTCAGCAGCTTTCTATAATATAAACGTGTAACAGGTCCTGGGATCAGAAAATGTTTGGATATTAATAGATTATATTTTTGCTATAATCAATTGAAAAATTTATATATTTATTTAAAAATTGATATATCAGTTGGACCGGCTGGAAGGATGACTTTGTTTGAGACACGTTAGTGCGGTGCCGGAATTATGTCATGACCCGGCCGATACCGAGGATGTTCCGGCAGTATTCGATGCTCTTTTTTATGGTTTCTATTTCCAGGCGGAGGGCAGCATCCTTGTCATCCAGGCTGAACCCCATCTCGGTCTCAATATTCACCCGGTTGGTGGGCGAGTGATCCCGGATCCAGTGATATGCGGTTTTCATATCGATGTCACCGTCGCCGACAGCGGTGCCTTTGACATGAAAACCATCCCTTTTGAATTCAATCCGGTCATCCCTGAAGTGATTGGTAAAGGCAACCGGAGCCAGGTTCTCAATGGCCTTCATGGGGTCTTCTGTCATGTGCCAGGCATTCATGGTGTCGATGCAGGCCCCCACTGACGGGTGATCCGCATGCTCAACCACCCACAGGATTTCCTCTGAAAAACTGTCGCAGTGATTTTCAAGGGCCAGTTTGATATTGAGGCTCTGGGCCAGGGGAGCGGCCTGTTTCAGTTGGTTGAGGGTATGTTCAAGATAGGGCATGACTTTGGGATGAAACCGGCTCCCGGCCCTGGGCCTTGGCCGGGGGAGGTCCATGCTGATCTTGACGATGTCGGCGCCGAGATGCATGGCGGTTTTGATCCCCTGTTCAAGATCATGCTGAATCCCGATCCCAAATCCTCCCAGGTCCAGTGACATATTGTATTCCAGGTACAGTGCCTTTTCCCGTGCAGCAGATCCGACTTCCTCAAGAAAGGGTGAATCAAGGGTTTCCAGGACCCCGTCATCAAGATGGAATCCGTCCAGGCCCAAGGAGACACCCAGTTCGAAAAGCTCAAAGGTGCTCAGCTGTCTCTCCCAGGGCAGCTCGAACCCGGCCCAGTCCTGGCCGATGCCATGCAGGTATAAACTGTAGGTATGAAGGCCTAACCGCATATCTGAATCCTGGTGTCTGGTCATGGGTATACAGATCCTCCTGAACGTGTTTTTGGGTCAGATCAACGCTGCTTGAGCCACCCGGTCCGGGCGCCCGGTCAGGCTGGCAGAGATGATTCGTTCGACAAACACCGGATCTCCGCCGGCAGTAGTCGGGATCCTGTCCCGGGTTTGAATACGCACATCGGTGCTGCTGGTACCGGATTGAACCGCCTGGTTCTTTACGGCACGGGTAATGTGGGCCGTTGCAAACGCATTGGCTTCATCAAAATCGTTGAATCTGCGGGTGCCGGTGATCCCTTCAATAAGGAACCCGCCCTGCTCGCCCGGAACAATCCGGATCTGGCGTCTTATGACCACTTTGCTGGTGATGGCACCGATGGCATTGGCCACATCGGCATCAACGGGCAATATGGTCTCGGCATTAAGCGGGGCAGCCGCCCTGGGTAAGAAATACTTTATGGGGGCGCCAATACCGATAACCGGGCGTTTAAGGTTGAAGGAGATGTTAAAATGTTTGCTGGTATTGTCTTTCAGGTGATTTAAAAAATATTGACAAGTCGGGCAGTCGTCCAGGTGATCCGGGTTGACCTGGTCGGCCATCTGACGTTTCAGCAGTTCAAGGGTCAGACGGGAGATTCCCTGGTCGATCAACTGCTGAACAAGATCCTTGGGATCTGTTCCTGAAATGACGGATAACAGCCTGAGCATCTCATTGGCAGCGGTCATATCCCATTGGACAAATTCCCCGGTGATATGCAGCAGGTCGGTCAGCGTAAAACCGCACCGCTGGATAATAAAGTTTTCCTCAAGCCGTTCCAGGGGGACGCCGGATTCAGACAGGGCATCGGTTGCGTCAACCAGCTCTTCCAGGGAGTAGGGTCTGGATTCGATGAGCGACAGAACCTTTTCCTCTTTGGGCGTCAGATCAAATGTTTTTTTTGAACCGGTCATGGCAATCAACTGCATCCGTCTGGAAGAGGTCTTGAATCGATGGATATTGTCTGACAGGTATCTGATGGCAAGCGCTGTTCCCTCAAACATTGCCCCGAGCCAGGAAACCGGTACCACCCGCCTTGGCCCCATGTGGAATTCACCCTTGTTAAACTGGATCTGACTGTCTCCCCCGAGTCCGGTCGTCCGGATGTCCAATGCCTTGACATGGGTTCTGTGGCCCCCGACGTAGGATCCCTGGTCATTCAGGGTAACCTGGTTGTCAGCCAGGGCGGCCGTGTCTGTCGTGGTGCCGCCCATATCCACTACCATGGCATCTGATTTTCCTGTCAGGTGCCTGGCGCCGGCCACGCTGGCTGCCGGGCCAGACAGGATGGTTTCAACCGGTCGTTGCTTGGCAATACCGGCACTCATGAGTGTGCCGTCTCCTTTGACCACAACGATGGGGGCATGGATTCCAAAATCCGCCATGGTTTTTTCCAAGTCAAGAAGCAGGGTGGCCAGCCGGGGGACAATCCTTGCATTTAATACGGCCGTGGTGGCCCGGGTTTTGAAATTCAGGCTGTCGGACAGTTCATGTCCGCAGGTCACAAACAACCCGGTGTGCGTCGAGAGAATGTCCTTGATCCGGATTTCATGATCCGGATTGATGGAACCTGCAAATCCGGATACGGCAAATGCGGTCACCCCGTGGTGGGAAACCATGTGCTCGGCCACTTCCTTGATCTCTTCAGGGTCGATATCACAGACCTGACGGCCGGATATATCCAGCTGTCCCTGGACGATCCGGATGGGTGAGAAGGAAAAATCCCGGGTCATATCCAGTCCATAGGGCGGCATCAGAATGGTTCCGACCTTCTGGCCGTCATTCTCAACAATGGCATTGGTGGCCAGGGTGGTAGACAGGGAAACCAGTTCTACCTGTTTGAGCTGTTCCCTGGACAGTTTTTTCAACGCATTTGAAATGCCCACGGTAAAATCCCATTTGGTGGTCAGGGATTTGCCTTTGCAGCAGGTCTGGTTGGATTCAAGATCATAAATCACGGCATCGGTATAGGTTCCGCCGGCATCAACCCCGAGTCCGAATTTAATGAACGCGGTGTCCTCCCTCTGGGGCGGTGATTCATCCAGACCCAACGCGCTGTCGGCATCCTTGATCAAATCGTGTTCATCAGTATCTGCAATCTTTCCTTTGTCCAGTATAGGACGGGCAGATAAGGTGGACTGGATGGCATCAAATCCGATCACATGACCTTTGGGTACCACCAGTATCTCGGTTGTGGAGGCTTCGGCTGTGATCAATTTTTCGATCAGTGCCTGGCTGCCGAGTATTTTGTCATACTTCCAGCCATAGGTGCTGGCCATCTCTTTGGCTTTTTTTTCAAATTTGCCGGATGACTTTGCGCCGGTCTCGATAAACGCAGCTCTCTGGTAATTTTTCTGCCAGGAGTTGAGAAAATCAAATGTGTGGTTGGCTGCAGTTTCACCGTGCTTCTCCACCAGGTCATCGTAGTGGAGTCTGTGCTCACCGTAATAGGCCACCTGGTTTCTCTGGGACACGGGTTCCGTGTTCTCTTCACACCATCCGGCAGACAAATAATAGGTCCCCGGATATTTATCAAATTCTCGCTTGTAGGCATCATCACCGCCCAGGAACAGGGCGATGCAATCATGAACCCTGGGGATTACCAGAGGGATGTTCCGGGACTGAATGCCAATGGTGCCTTTGCCGCAAACCCCGTACCCGATGATGATCCGGTCATGGGGGCCGGGGGAGGCGTGGGTTCGATCAATATCATCAATCGCCTCCTGAAGCCGTGTATGGAGTTTGTCCGGGGTGCTGTGAAGGCCGCCCTCATGGAATTTGAACCGGATATCAGCACCGAGCCGCCGGGCAGTGTCCTTCATATCGACCGCCAGGACGGCACATGCAATTACGTGGATTGTCTTTTTCAATAACTGCTCCTGATCAGGTTGGTTTTTCTTCAAACTGATAACCGAACTGCCGGGTGTCAACCCCTATTTTAAAAATGTATCTCCTTTTTGGGCAATCCCCTCCTTGAACCGGCTGTAGCGCAGCGCATTGTCCTGGTTGTGCATTTTGCCCACCGCAAGGTCTGCCACCCGTTTTCCGGCTTCAGGGGACATCATTACCCCGCACCAGTATCCGCAGTTCAGGTAGAGCCCGGGCATTTCATCACAGGGGCCGATAATCGGCTTATCATCCGGGGTGTATACATACTGCCCTGCAGACACATTGATATCCTCTCCTTTAAGTTCATCGGCCACCTGCTCAAAGAACGGGTTCAGGCGCGATGCGCGGTGTATGGATTCTGCGGCAAAGTCCCAATCCGTAGGCAGTTCGTCAGAGGGCGGTGAGTCCGGTTCATCGGGATCGACCCAGGCGCAGAGCAATCCCCCGGCTTCCGGCCGCCAGTAACCGTGATTGACCAGGTCCACTGTAAATGGTGCATCCGTGGGGAGATCCGGGTGGGAGGTACGGATATAGGCTTTCTGGCGGCGAACCGTTCTCAAGGGCAGGTCAACGCCGGCCATCTGTGCGACGGGTTTTGCATAGGGGCCGGCACAGTTGACCACAAGGCGGGTAGAGATAGTGCCTTTGTCGGTTTCAACCGATGAGATCCCTTGTTCATCCGTGCCTAGGCCGACCACTTCTGTTTTCATAAAAAACCGGGCATCGGTTGCACCTTTGGCAAACCCGTAGGTGGTTTCGTGGGTGGACAGCCATCCGTCCCGGGCGTTAAAGGTTGCAGCCAGGGCATCTTTGGCAAGAAACGGGAATCTTTTGTGAAGATCGCTGCCGGTGATCAGTTCGGATCCCGGTATCTCCAGTTCGTCATATCTTTGTTTGGCTTTTTCAAGATCCGGGATCATGGACGGGTCATCCGTGACAAACAGATATCCTCTCTGGGTAATCCCGATATCGATGTCAGAAATACCGACCACCTCTTCGAAGTTTTCAAACATGTCTACGGAGGGCAGTGCAATTTCGGCCATGGCCGCTTCGGTAAACTGTGTCCTGAAGCACTCCACACTGGCGGCAGTGGTCAGGGAGGACAGTCCCTCCTTTTTCTCCACCAGGATGACTTTCATTCCGGCTTTGGACAGCCAGAAGGCTGTTGACGCGCCGACAATCCCGCCGCCGATGACCACGGCATCTGCGGTCTGGGTATCAAAACTTGTAGGGATAATAATCTCGCTCATTGTTTTTCCTCAATCGATTGGGGTTAAAGTGACTGACGGATATGGGTCATATAGGTGTCCAGCCGTTTCTTTGTTTCGGCATCCATTTCAGGCACCTGGTAGGCTTCAAGCAGCTCTTTGTATTTGCTGCTTGCCCGCTGCTCCATGGTCAGGGAGCCTTTTGCGGTCCAGGATGCAAAGTTGTCCCTCTCCTCCATTAAAGGGGTATGCAGTTCGGTTTTGAAATGTTTGAATGTATGCATGTTGGTTAGATACTCACCGGCAGGGCCCACCTGATCAATGGCCTCCAGGGCCAATTTCTCGGCATTGATCTCTTCTCCTTTCTTGATCCGTTTAACCATACCGCAGATTTCACAGTCAATGATGAATTTTTCATAGGAGGCGGTGATGTATCCCTCAAGGATACCGGCGGAGTGGAGGACGAAGTTGATTCCGCTCAGGGTGGCCATCATCATGCTCATCATGGATTCGTAAGCGGCCTGGGTATCAACGGTTTTGGAATCGGTCAGTGCGCCGCCGCCGCGAACCGGCAAGTTGTAAAACCGTCCCATCTGAGCGGTTGCCGCCGTATTGACGGCCATTTCAGGTGCACCAATGCTCAGGGTGCCGAATCTCATGGCGGCAGCTGATGAGGAACCGGCAAATACAACCGGTGTGCCCTCCCTGACCAGCTGGGCCAGGGTGATTCCTGCCAAAACTTCCGCATTCTGGACAACGAGGGTGCCCTCCATGGTGACCGGGGACGTGGCGCCGGCCATGGCCAAGGAGGAGATCAGCTGAGGCATGCCGGCCCGGGCATACTCCATGATACCGCCGCACATCTTATCATCAAACCCAAGAGGGGTCAGGGAGGTCAGGATGCTGACAAGGGGCGGCTTTTGCGCCATCTCATCCGGCCCGCCAAACACCATGGAGGCCATTTCAATGGTCTGCTTTGCGTCTTCGGCACCGGTCCCGGCCCCCATGAACGGTTTGTCAGAGAGCACCATGGCGGCGTAGAGGCGTTCAGCATTCCGCTGCTCAACCGGGATATCATTGGGTTCTGTCATCATACCGCCGGTAATGTCAATACATGGTAGCATCCAGGCCAGCTTGGCAAAGTTCTTATAATCTTCGAGGGTGCCGGGTCGCCGGCCGTTTTCGAGATCATGAACAAAGGGAGCCCCGTAACAGGGCATGAAGGCGATATGGTCTCCGCCGATCACCACATTGTTTTGAGGGTTCCTGGCATAGAGTGTAAATTGGGAAGGCGCGGCCTTGACCATTTCCTCCACCAGTTTCCGGGTGAAAAACACCCGGTTACCGTCAATGCGGCATCCTGCTTTCTTCAGAAGGGCTATGGCCGGCTCAAAGGCAAAGACCACGCCGGTTTTCTCAAGAACAGTCATGGTGGCATCGTGAATCTGCCGCAGTTCGTCCCGGGAAAAATAGCTGAAAAAGTTCATGTAAGCTCCTCGCTTTGGGTATTGAAATCACGGTATTACTAAGACATACCGGGTAGCATGAAATATGCCATAATCAGATAAGCAAGTGTCTGGGCGGGTTTTTGTTTTTATTTCAAGTAGTTATTCTTTTTTGCAGTAAAAAAAAGATGACATGTAAAATAAAAAGTCACAAAAAATAAAAAAATATTAATTTTTCTTTATCTCTTTTGAAATTAGGGATATAACCATAAAATCAGGTGAAAAAATAAAAATATTTTTATCTTCTGGGGGAGGCATGGCCAAGCTTAACTTGAATAACATGGATATTGATCGGATTCTGGCAGATATGCATGAAGGGGTGGTCATCTCGGATAAAAATGGAAAGGTCCGGTTTTTCAACCGTACCCAGGCGCGGATTGATGATATCGATCCTGATGATGCTGTCGGAAAAAAGATCACGGACATCTATCAACTGGATGACGCCAGCAGTTCCACCATGCGCTGCCTGGCCACGGGGAAACCCATTCTGAAAGAGGCGCTGGTTTACAGGACCCGCCTGGGTAAAGTGGCCAATGTGATCAACAATGTGTACCCGATCTTCAGGGACGGCAAGCTGGTGGGGGCGATCAATTTCAGCCAGGACTTTCACCTGCTCAGCCAGACCATGTTCCGTGAGCAGGAGCGTCAGCACAAGGGGGGGCGGCAATCCAGATCCGGCAACGGCACACGCTTTGTCTTTGAGGATATTATCGGGGATGATCCGGCCGTCAGTCAGGCAATCCAGACTGCCCAGCTGTCCAGTGACTCACCCTCACCGATTATGATCTGCGGAGAGACCGGGACCGGCAAGGAGATGTTTGCCCAATCCATCCACAATTACAGCATGAGGCGCAAAAAGTGGTTCATTCCGGTGAATTGCGCCGCCATACCGGAAAACCTGCTCGAGGGCATATTGTTCGGTACCTCCAAAGGCGCGTTCACAGGCGCTGTGGAAAAAAGCGGTCTGTTTGAACAGGCCAATGGCGGGACCATTTTTCTGGATGAATTGGACTCAATGCCCATCATGCTGCAGGCCAAGCTTTTGCGTGTGATTCAGGAAAGGAAGGTCAGGCGCCTGGGTTCCTTGAATGAGATTGATCTGGATCTGAAAATTATCTCTTCCGTGAGCCGTCCCCCCCTGGATATCGTCAGGGAGAACCTTCTGAGGATGGATCTGTTTTATCGCATGGGGGTTGTCTTTATCATGCTTCCGCCACTAACCGACCGGCAGGATACACTCAAACAGCTGATCCGGTATTTTATAGACCGGTACAATCTGGCGCTCAAACTCAAGGTCCAGGGGATATCCCGGCGTGTTGAACAACTGTTCCTTTCATACCACTGGCCGGGAAATGTCAGGGAGCTTAAGCACGTGATAGAAGCGGCCATGAATATGGTGGCCGGACAGGAAACCATACGATCCACCCATCTGCCTCCCCATATTTTTTCATCCATGGAGCGGCACACGGCTTCGGTCAGGTCTACTATAACCGATTACTCCAAAGAGCCCCCTGTAACACCGGGGGGTACCCATCTTAAGCTGTCCGAGCACCGTGAAGCCAGCGAGGTCCAGATGATCTGCAGTGCCCTTGAAAAAACCGGGGGGAACGCAGCTAAAGCATCTGGTTTACTGGGTGTTTCACCCCAGGCCCTTCACTATAAACTGAAGAAATACCGGATCAACGCCCGGCAATTTAAATTCAAGGCCAGGCAGATCAGGGCGGGAAGCCCTGGGCCGGTGTAAATTTTTACAGTAAAAGATGTAAAATTTCTTCAATTTTTACATGGGCCTTGTGATCGCATTCCATGTCTCATTGTCTTGATAATTTTTTGTGAATACCCTGTAATTCCGGGAGTCAAGCCGGTTTCTTAAACCTGTGAACCAGGGAAGTCCGGCCATGGCATACTACCTGCATCTTGTTTCTCCGATTTAACTATATTTTTGCATATTTTTACAATTTGATGGTTTCTTTGAATGGATAGAAAGGAGATTTAAAATGAAAACCAATGCAAGAGCGGTCATCATCGGCGGGGGTGCCATCGGCGTCAGTATAGCCTATCATCTGGCAAAGTATGGATGGAAAGATGTGGTCCTTCTGGAGAAGCATGAACTGACCTCCGGATCAACCTGGATGGCAGCCGGGAATGTATCTTTCTATCACTCCAGTTATTACTGCACCCAGGTCAATATGAAAAGCATCGAGATTTTCAAGCAGCTGGAAGAGGAGACCGGCCAGCCCGCCGGTTGGCATACCACAGGTTCCATCAGAACGGCGGATAACCAGGACCGCCTGGATGAGCTCGGATACTATTACTCCATGAACCGCTGCCTGGGGCTCGATGTATCCTATGTCACTCCGGATGAGATGCAAGCGCTGCATCCGATGATGAATACGGATGGTCTGCTGGCCGGACTTTACTGGCCGGATGATGGGGATGTGGATCCCAACTCCATGACCCAGGCCATGGCCAAGGGTGCCAGGAGCTATGGTGCGGAACTGAATCTTCACACCCTGGTGACCGGGATTGAGCAGAAGGCCAATGGTGAGTGGCTGGTGAAGACAGACAAGGGCGACATCACCTGCGAGCACGTCATTAATGCAGCCGGCCTCTGGGCACCTGAAGTATCCAATATGGTTGGTCTTGAAATTCCATCCATCTCCATTGCCCATACCCATATTCTATATGAAACCATCGATGCAGTGGTTGAGCGCGATACCATGCTGCCCCTGGTCCGCGATCCGGACAAGTCGATCTACCTGCGGCAGGAGATGGATTCCCTGATCCTGGGAATGTATGAAGCCAACGGCCAGCAGTGGAACAAGAACGGGGTGCCCTGGGATTATGCACAGCAGGAGCTGAATCCGGATATTGATAATATTGCCGACTGCATTGAAGCCGGTATGGAACGGTTCCCTGTCCTGGGCGATACCGGATTCAAACACGTGACTGCCGGGCCCATTACCTATACACCCAACGGTGACCCCCTGGTTGGACCGGCGTCTCCGCTGAAGAATTTCTGGCAGGCCTGTGGTTACAGTTTCGGTATCACCCAGGCCGGCGGCATCGGTCATTACCTGGCTGGCTGGATCATGGACGGTGAACCTGAAATTGACCTGTGGCACGTGGATTCCCGCCGTTTTGGTTCCCATGCCAACTGGGCCTACAACACGGAAAAGATCGCCGATACCTATCCGCGCCTGTACTCCATTTTCTTCCCCAACGAGTTCCGGGGTGCTGCACGGCCCAACCGGACCAGCCCGATCTATGAAAACCAGAAGCAGGCCAATGCCGTCTTTGGCGACTACTATGGATGGGAATGCCCCAACTACTTCCCGCCCAAGGGTGAGGATGAATATGAGACTCCGTCCTGGAGACGCTCCAATGCATTCAAACATGTCAAGGCCGAGTGTCAGCATGCCATGAACAAGGTGGGGATCATCGATCTGACCCGTTTTGCCAAGACCATGATATCCGGGCCGGGCGCCAAAGACTGGCTCAATAAAATGACCTGCCAGAAGGTCCCTGAAAAGGACGGCCGGATTGCCCTGAGCCCCATGCTGGACCATAACGGTAATTTCAAATCCGACATGACAGTGACCCGGATCAATGAAAACGAATTCTTCTGTGTCACGGCTTCTGTTGGTAAAAAGCACGACCAGCACTGGATGATGCTGAACCTGCCTTCCGACGGTTCCGTCTGCATGGAGGATGTCACCTATAAGATGGGGTGTCTGGTTCTGGTCGGTCCGGACAGCCGCAAGGTACTTGAGAAAATTGTGTACGGTGATGTGTCCAACGAGGCGTTCAAATTCTCAACCAGCCAGGAGCTGTACGTGGGACGGGCCAAATGCCGGGTCAACCGCATGAACTATGTGGGTGAGCTGGGATATGAAATCTTCCACAATATCGAGCAGCAGATCCAGATCTACAATGCACTGATGGAAGCGGGTGAGGCATTTGACATCAAGCTGATCGGTATGCATGCCATGGATTCCATGCGCCTTGAAAAAGGGTATCTGGCCTGGAAGAGTGAGATGAATGTTCACCATACGCCCTTGGAAACCAATGTGGACTGGACCGTTAAACTGGATAAGGATTTTATCGGAAAAGAGGGGTTGGTCAAGCAGAAAGAGGCTGGTGTTCCCTTGAAGCTGGTTTGCCTGGTGGTTGATGCCAAGGATTCTGATCCCTGGGGTTACAACCCGATCCTCAAGGATGGGCAGAAAATCGGTATGACCTCCTCAGGTGGTTATGGACACCGGGTGGAAAAGAGTATTGCTTTAGGCTATGTGCCGCCTGAATATGCAGTACCGGGCACTGCAATGGATGTCGAGGTGCTTGGCAAACCCCGCAAGGCAGAGGTGGTGGCCATGCCGCTGTACGACCCCGCCAATGAAAGAATGAAAAGCTAAAAAGAGGACTGACACGATGAAGATATTTGTATGTGTAAAACATGTGCCGGATACCGCAGCCACCATCAAGGTGGCCGGTGACACCGGGTTTGAAGATGCCGACATCAAGTTCATTGCCAACCCCTATGACGAGTTCGGGATTGAGGAGGCGGTCAGCATCAAGGAATCCCAGGGCGGAGAAGTGGTGATTGTCACGGTGGGCGGTGAATCCGCTCCGGATACCATCAGAGGGGCGCTGGCCATGGGGGCGGACCGTGCCATCCATGTGGAGATCGACAGCCAGTTCCTGGATGCCGAACTCACGGCCCAGGCCCTGAAGGCCGCCATTGAAGCAGACGGTGCACCGGAACTGATCTTTACCGGTAAGGGTTCCGTGGATACGGAAAGTTTCCAGACCCCCTACCGCCTGGCCCGTTTGTTCGGCATGCCCGTGGTCAACGAGGTGTCCGCCCTTGAGGTGAACGGCGGCAAGGCGCTGGCCACCCGGGAATCCGGTGCCGGGGAAAAGCAGGTGCTCGAGATGGCCCTGCCCTGCGTGGTGGGCGCCACCAAGGGGTTGAACGAACCCAGATACCCGAAGTTCCCGGACATCATGAAGGCCAAGAAAAAAGAGATCAAGGCCATGGGCCTGTCCGACCTGGGCGTGGACGAAAGCGCTGCCAAGGTGACCCTGGTGAAGATGGAACCCGTGCCTGAACGCTCCCAGGCCAGGATGCTGGAAGGCTCTGTGGATGACCAGGTGACTGAATTGATCAGAGTTCTCAAAGAGGACGAAAAGGTATTAGGATAAGGAGAGAACAATGACCCGAACAGGAATTTTAGTCGAACTGGAGAACGGTGCAGTCAAGGAAACCACCCTGGGTGTCATGGCTGCTGCACAGGGCGGTGAGATCTTTGCCCTGGTGGCAGAAGGCGATGCCTCATCTGTCAAGGAGACCCTGGCCCAATACGGGGCAGCCACCGTTGTGGATATCAAGGGGGATGTCATGTCCAGCCCGGACCTTGCGGCCCAGGTGCTTTGTGATGCCGTATCCGCCTATGAACTGGGGGCGCTATTGGGAACGGCCAGTTCTGCGGGCAAAGACATTTTTGCACGGGCAGCCGCCCTCATGGGCCAGCCCCTGGTGTCTGACTGTGTTGAGGTGAATGTGGCGGACAAAACCGCCAAGAAATCCCATTTTTCAGGCAAAACCGTGGCCACCCTCAAGGTGGATGCACCGGTCTTTTTGTGCACCATCCGTCCCAATGTTTATGAAGCCAGTGAATCGGCTGCAGCCGGTGAGCTGGTGGAGTTCAACTGTGAATCAGCAGATCCCGGCCTGATCAAAATCGTCGAGGTAAAAACGGATGCCGGCGGTAAACTGGATCTGACCGAAGCCCCGGTGATCATCACCGGCGGCCGGGCCATCAAGTCTGCAGACAACTTTTCCATGCTGGATGCCTGTGCCGAGAAACTCGGTGCGGCCGTGGGTGCGTCCCGTGCGGCCGTGGATGCGGGATACGCCCCGCACTCCATGCAGGTGGGCCAGACCGGGAAGACGGTCAGCCCGAGACTGTACATTGCCTGCGGTGTATCCGGGGCAGTACAGCACTTTGCCGGGATGAAAACCTCCAAGGTGATCGTGGCCATCAACGAGGACAAGGATGCCCCGATCTTTTCCAAATGTGATTACGGCATCGTCGGAGATATTTTTGAAGTGGTTCCGAAATTGACGGAAAAGCTGTAATAGTGTATTAAGATGTTTTGCGGAGGGTGGATCGGATGAGATCACATGGACTCTAAATCTATCAACGGCCATTTTTGGTTGTTTTGAGTTAGTTCACATTATCCTCTAAAACCCTTTAAAAACAAGCCTTTCAAGCCCAAGGTGCTCAACGAGTATCTTGGGCTTTTTTTGTTGGTTTTCAAAATTATGGTAGCATTTTGGTAGCAAAATTTTGGATATCACTCCCCGACCTGGCCGAATCTGGCGCCTCCGTGCCGATTTTTTCAAAGCTTTTCAAGATGGGGCTTAGTGGTTGATTTTGTTGGGTTTTCTTCGGGTGCTTCATTTGAAACACTCTGCACTCTAAAAAAGTTTATGTTTTTTCAAAAAAAAGTATTTGACATACCCGAATTAACGTATTAGTGTGGTGGTGTCTTAATGAGGTATCATATTAACAAGAACGGTATTGGAGATTACCAAAATGGCAAAAAAAACCACATCATTCCGCTTAGAACCCGAAATTTTGAAAAAACTGAAATTTCTCAGTTTTGAGTATGACAAACCCATCGGTGATATTCTGGAGGGCCTGCTAAATTTCA
>QZLA01000120.1 GCA_004796375.1 Desulfobacteraceae bacterium | reverse complement strand
TTCAAGCGGTTTCCCTGGGTGGTGCCCGAGGCTTTGAAGGTGAACAGACTGGAATGAATGGTCATGCTGAAGGACTCCAGACTGAAGTCATGCTTGAGGTGGGCACGGGTCTCCATATTGATATCCTGGACCATGCCCATGGTATTGAACCGGAAAAACGCCTTTTCCTCGGACCGGTATCCGGTTTCGGTCTGGTCAAGTTTTGACATGGCGAATCCGGCTTTTTCTTTCTGGATATAGATACTTTTCCAGGTTTCATGGATCGGGTCGCCGGGATGGGTCTTTTCTCCTGCGTCGGTGATCGGGGTCAGGGTGCTGATAAATGATGGGGCCCGGTGAAATCGCGTCCAGTAAAGCGCTGAAAACAGGACCATGGCAAGAGCCAGTGAGATAACAAACCAAGGGGTTTTATACAGGTGATTCACGTGATTGTCAGTCCGCAGTTAAGTCATTGATTTATATTGAACGACTAAACAGATAAGATAAAGAGCGCCGGGCCTGCTGTCAAGTATGGCTGCTGGTCAGGAATTTTTTGGCCGTTCCCGTGCGCTGGATATCCTTTTTTAGAAAGTTGATAAATGCTTTTTCCGTCAGTGTGGGGATTTTGTCCTGGAGGATCACCAGGGATATCTTGTTGATGACATCCTTTTTCTGGGTTCGGATGGGGACAATCTCCCCGGATTTGAGCTCATCGTCAACAATATGGGTGGCAATCACGCCTAAGCCAATATGGCTTTTGATCCCCGAGATAACTGCCTGGTGGCTGTCTACGGTCAACACCCGGTTCAGGTCTGTGGAATACTTGTTGAAATGGTACTTGAACCAGTTGACCAGGGGCAGCGAGCTTTTCTGGTATGAGATAAACTCCTTGTTGACCAGGTTCTTGTACGAATGCTCACCCTTGATCCGCTGATCGTAATACACCTTTGAGCAAGCCAGGATGACCTCTTCATCGATCAGGGGTTCAATGCTGTAGATACCGAAATCCCTGATCAGTTGCTCCCGGGTCAGGAATGCATCAACAAGCCCGAAATCCAGTTCACCTGACGCAATCATGGGGAATATCTGGGACGGGTCGCCGAGCATCATGGTGAAGACCACTTCGGGGTAGAGGTTTCTGAACGCGGCAAACAAACCGGGAAAATAGGATTTGCCAAATTCGATGGGGGACCCGATCCTCAGTGCGCCGGAAGGGATCTTTTTCCGGCTGACAATGGACTCGAGGCCCTGTTCCAGGCTTTCCACAAACGGCTGCAAAATCCCGAACAGTTCCTCTCCGGCCAATGTGGGGACCAGTTTTTTATGCAGCCGGATGAACAGGGGCGTTTTAAGCTCCTCCTCCAGTTTGGTCAGGCTCTGGCTGACCGCGGACGCCGTGATGTTCAGATCCCGTGCTGCGCCGGCCACACTGGTCTGGAGACAGATATGGTAAAACACCTTGAGCCGGTTAAAATCAGGAAGCATTAGCTATTCTTAATCTAAGATTTAATTGTTTTAATTTTACTTAATATCAGAACCGGTTTATATTATCAACCATAGAAACGGACAGATGCACAAAGAATCACTAATAAAGTGTATCTTACTAAAAAGGAGACGGCCAAATGAAACAGTTTATCAACCAAACCCTCAAAGTGCTGATTTATTTTATTACCCCTGAAGATTCCACCCGGTCAGGTCACAGCATTCTCAGCTTTGGTCTGCCTGAAAACCTCATGAATCTGGGTTCTTTAAAAACCATGTTCTGGTTTGTAAATACCCTGATTCTATTATATTTGATAACCTTGCTTTAAAAATACCTCAATAGCGGCCCCCAAGGGGCTGGTTATCAAACTCCCCCAAGAGCGGCAGGCCGATTTCATCCTGCCGCTCTTTTTTTTTACACCCCCTGATGGGCCGTCCTGCCGATGATTTCATCCTGCAGCGCTTCGGTCAGATCCACAAAATAATCTGAATATCCTGCCACGCGTACAATCAGGTCCTGGTGATTTTCAGGATGTTTTTTGGCATCTTCCAGGGTGGCCTTGTCCACGACATTGAACTGGACATGGTGACCGTCCATTTTGAAATAGGCGCGGATCAGGTAAACCAGAGCCTCAAACCCCTTGTCATCTTTGAGCAGGTCTGGCAGAAATTTCTGGTTGAGAAGGGTACCGCCGGTTCTCAGGTGATCGATTTTGGCTGCTGAATTCAAGACTGCTGTCGGTCCGTTCCGGTCAGCGCCCTGTACGGGAGAGATACCTTCAGACAGGGGGCGGCCTTTTCTGCGGCCATCGGGCATGGCGCCGGTGACCTCCCCGAAGTACACGTGGCAGGTGGTGGGCAGCAGGTTGACCCTGAATTGACCGCCCCGGGTGTTTGGGCGGCCGTTGACACAATGGTAATAGGTATCAAACACCTGTCTTAGAATCCGGTCTGCCCGGTCATCATCATTCCCGTACTTGGGGGCTTGATCCATCTGGCGGCAGAGGATATCCCGGCTTTCAAAATCGGCTTTCATGCCGTCGATCATGGTATCCATGGGCACGGATCCGGTTTCAAACACCAGGTGATTCAGGGCGGAGAGTGAATCGGTCACAGATCCGAGGCCCACGCCCTGGACATAGGAGGTGTTGTACCGTGCCCCGCCCTGGTTGTAATCCAATCCCTTGGAAATACAGTCCTCTGTGACCAGGGACAGCAACGGGACCGGCATAAACCGGGCGTTGATCTGCTCGATGATATTGTTCCCCCGGATCTTGATGTCCATAAAATGGTTGAGCTGCTGTTTGAATGCGTCAAACAGGTCATCAAATGCGCTGAATGATGCGGGATCCCCGGTCTGCAGGCCGAGCTGTTTGCCGGTCCTGGGATCAACGCCGTTATAAAGCGTGATCTCAAGAATCTTGGGCAGGTTAAAGTAGCCCGTGAGGATATAGCTTTCCATGCCGAAAGCACCGGCTTCAACACACCCTGATGCCCCTGATTTTCGGGCATCCTCCATGGATTTGCCCTGGAAAATCATCTCCTGGACAATGGCATCGGTATTGAATACCGAGGGCTGACCAAATCCCGTGGCAATGATTTTCAAAGCCCGCTTGATGAAGCGGTCCGGGTTTTTCCTTGACACCTGAATCATGGAACTGGGCTGAAGCAGCCGCATCTCTTCAATGACATCCAGGGTGAGGTAACTCAGGTCATTGACACCGTCCCGGTTATCCGGGGTCACACCGCCCAGGTTGATCAGGCAGAAGTCCACATAGGTGTTGCTCTCCTTGGCGGTCACCCCCACTTTGGGCGGGGCCGGGTGGTTATGGAACTTGATCCAGAAGGCAGATAAAAGCTCTTTGGCCTGCGCGGTGGTCATCGTTCCGGACTCAATATCACTTTTGTAGAATGGGTAGAGGTTCTGGTCAAACCTGCCCGGGTTGTAAGCATCCCAGGGGTTGAGTTCCGTGATCACCCCGACATGCAAAAACCAGTAATACTGTAGGGCTTCATGGAAGGTTGCGGGTGTTCGGGCAGGGACATTCCTGCAGATCTGTGCCATCTGCTCAAGTTCATTTTTCCTTGCTGGATCGGTTTCATCCCGGCTCAGTTGTTCCAGGGCCTCGGCATGCCGAAGGGCATAACTGATCAGGGCATCTGCAGCAATGGACAGGGCGGTCAGCACCTCTTTTTTGTCCAGAGCACCAGGATCGGTATTGAAATTCAGGGAATCCAGGGTCTCATTGATCTTTTCTTTCAGGTCCAGAAATCCATAGTGGTAAATCAGATCACCACCGGCGGTATGGCCCGGAGAACGCTGTTCCTGGAATTCGGTGAAGATTCCGGCACCAAATGCATCAATCCACTGCTTATCCATGTGGGCGAATATTTTTTCCCGGATGGTTTTTCCTTTCCAGAACGGGATGATCTTTTCTTTATAGAGTATCCTGGTTTCTTTGGACACCCGGTAGGGAATTTTAGATCTCGTGTCCAGGATATCCAGGTCTTCAAGGGTGTGCAGGCAGATTTCAGGGTAGGTGGGCACGGCCTTGGGGGCCGGCCCCCGCTCTCCGACAATCAATTCGCCCTGGCCGATATGAATCACTTTATTTTCGAGAATATGTTTCAGGCACAGGGCGCGCTGGACCGGGATGGACATGGCGGGGGAAACGTGATTTTGATAAAATTCGGTGACCAGGACTGCCCGCTCATGGGACAGGGTGACCGGAACGGTTTTGGTTTGGTGTTTCAGGGTCTCAATTCTCTGGTTCATTTTATCCTCCGATGGTGACTGAGAATCCGCTGGATTCAAATTGGCGCTGCAATCGATTTAAGTGACGCGATCCCGGTGGATGGACATTGTTTAACTGGTAATCGTTGCCCAGGGATCTGTATTTGCCCTTGCCGGTCTGGTGATAGGGCAGCAGGTGAATGTCCCTGAAAGGGGTCTGCCGGGTAAGAAGATCGAGAATGCTTTCAATGTTCACCGGCGTGTCGGTGATTCCCGGAATGACCGGAAACCTGAGTTTTACGCGGACATCTGACTCTGACAATGCACTGAGGTTTTCAAGGATACGGCCGGGTGGTCTGCCTGTGAATCGTTGGTGATCCGCCGGATCCACCAGCTTGATATCAAACAGGATCATATCTGCGGATTCAGCGGAACGTTTGAGCGCCTTTTCATGCCCATAGCCACAGGTGTCCAGGCAGGTGTGAATCCCCATGTTGCGGCAGGTGTCCAGGAGCGATAACAGAAGAACCGGCTGGCACAGCGGTTCTCCGCCGCTGAAGGTGACGCCGCCTTGGGATTCATCATAAAAGATCCGGTCTTTTTGGATCTCGGCCATGATATCCCGGGTGACCGGTTGAATCTGCTCCTCCGGTATCGGGCCCGCCAGGGACTGGCTTTCAGGGTTGTGGCACCAGGTGCAGGACAGGGGACAGCCCTGAAAAAAGAGTGTGGTCCGGATTCCCGGGCCGTCGTGAAGAGAATAGCGCTGTATTTTGTATACCCAGGGGCTTCCCTGGGTTTGAGGGTTATCATGCATCTACAGGTCCCTCCATGAGGCGGTTGAATTTGGCCACATGTTCTTTTGCCAGCGTATGAGCAAGCGTGTCATCTTTTTTTTGGACCGCCGCCAGGATATCTGACAGATCCTTGAGGTTATCCTCCAGAAGGGATTGTGAAAAGGGAAGATGCTGGTGGAAGTATACCTTGATATTGTCATGGATGGTTTTCAGATTTGCCTGGATCAGGGGATTCTGTGCTGCCCTTGCCAGGGTCATGTGGAACCGGGCATCCATTTTGTGAAATACTTCCCACCCGGAAGGGCGGGTGTCAACATGGACCGAAGCGTCCTTTAAAAGGTCAGCAAGTTCCCTAATATCTTCCGGGGCAGCATGACGGGCCGCAGTCGCAGCAATATGGCCTTCAAGCAGTTCTCTGAATTCAGCCAGGTGACCCAGGGACACCTTCTGGTGCTGGATGAGAAGCCCGATACTGTCACTCATGGGCTGAGTGTTTGCCTCCTTGATGGTCGGTCCTCCCTTTACACCAGTTTTAATCGTTACAAGCCCCTTCTGCTCAAGGACCCGCAGTGCTTCACGAATGGTACCGCGGCTGGCCCCGAACATCCGGGTCAATTTCAGTTCCGAGGGCAGTTTGTCTCCCTCTTTAAGGGTACCGGAGCCAATGGCGCTTTGAATCTGTTCCACCACGTGCTGGTATGATTTTATCCGTTCCATTTTTTCAAAGGCTAATTCCATGGGAAACTCCGGGGGATCAGGTTAACTATCAAACTGTCTAACAGTTTAATGGTTTTGTCGCGGCATGTCAATAGAGAGGATTCAATAAAAAAAGCAGCCCCTGGGAAACCTCCCAGGGGCTGCTTAAAGGATGGTTCAGGGAATGTTTATGAGTTAATCAAGGGACCGGCCCTCTTCAACGGCGTGGCAGGCCACATGGGTGCCGTCCCTCAACTCCGTGAGTCGCGGGGCCTCTGTCCTGCAGCGGTCATAGGCGTAGACGCACCGTCCGTGGAACACGCAGCCGGGCGGCAGGTTCACCGGTGTGGGGACCTCGCCCTTGAGCTTGATATGTTTGGCAGCCTGTTCGCCCACTTTCGGGATGGCAGACAGCAGCGCCCGGGTATAGGGGTGGCGCGGGGTCTCAAACAGGGTCCGGGCATCAGCCAGTTCGCACAGTGTGCCCAGGTAAAGCACGGCCACCCGTGAGCTGATATGATGAACCACGGAAAGGTCATGGGTAATAAACAGGTAGGTCAGGTTCCGTTTGACCCGAAGCTCCATGAGCAGGTTCAGGATTTGTGCCTGGATGGAAACATCCAGTGCTGATACGGGCTCGTCCGCCACAATAAATTCCGGGTCCAGGATCAACCCCCTGGCAATGCTGATCCGCTGGCGCTGGCCCCCTGAAAACTCATGGGGATAGCGGGTGATCCATGCAGGGTCTACACCCACCTGCTGCATCACATCGGCGATTTTATCCCGGATCTCGCCGTTGGTCATTTTGGGGTTGTGGAACCGCAACGGCTCCTCCAGGGTCTGGCGGACGGTTTTTCTGGGGTTCAAGGAGGCATAGGGATCCTGAAAAATCATCTGCATTTTACGGCGGAACGGCAGCCATTGTTCATGGGTCAGGTTGTCAATCCGGTCTGTCTTATAATGAATACTGCCGGAGTTCGGGGGATACAACCCCATAATCACCCGGGCAAGTGTTGACTTACCGCAGCCGCTCTCCCCAACCACGCTGAGGGTTTCCCCCTTTTCAACATAAAGGGACACATTGTTGACCGCTTTAACCGTCGTCTTTTCCAGCACAGGCCGGCCGCTTTTAAACGTGAGCTGATCCAGGTAGCCGCCTGAAATATCAAAATGTTTGACGACGTCGCTAATTTTTACTAAAGGCTCTTGGGCATTCATTTGTGGTCCTCTGGCTATTTCATATGGCAGGCTGCCATGATACCGTTTTGTTTTTCCATAAGCACGGGTGTTTCCCGGGTGCAGATATCCTGCTTCAGTTCACATCTCGGGTTAAATGCGCAGCCCGGAGGGATGTCGGTCAATGTCGGCATCATTCCCGGGATCTGCTTCAGATCCTGGCCCGGAGGTATGGAGCCTGGAATGGATCCAATCAGGCCGATGGTATAGGGGTGAACCGGGTTATGGACCACCTGGTCTGTGGGGCCGAATTCAATGATTTTACCGGCGTACATGACGGCAATTTTCTGGGTCACCTGGGAAACAACCCCCAGGTCATGGGTGATCAGGATCAGCCCCATGTTATCGGTTTCACAAAGTTCCTGTAAGAGGTCCATGATCTCGGCCTGGATGGTGACATCAAGGGCCGTGGTGGGTTCATCTGCAATAATGATTGCCGGATCGGACAACAGGGATATGGCAATGATGACCCGTTGACGCATTCCGCCGGACAGTTCATGGGGATATTGGTCCAGCCGCTGTTCAGGAGAGGGGATATGAACTTTTTTCAGTTTTTCCAAGGCGATGGCCCTGGCTTCGGCTCTTGAGATATTCCGATGGGCCAGCAGTGTTTCGACCATTTGGAACCCAATGGTAAACACCGGATTAAGGGTCATCATGGGGTCCTGAAAAATCATGGCGATCCGGTTCCCTCGAATCTCCCGCATCTGGGCATCATTGTATTTTGATATTTCATTGCCCTCGAACCAGATGCTGCCCTTTGAAATAAATCCGGGTTTGGAGATGAGGTTGATAATGGAAAAACCGGTTACTGACTTTCCTGCACCGCTTTCTCCAACCAGTCCGAGCCGTTCTCTCTTGTCCAGGGTGAAACTGACATCATTAATGGCCGTAATATCACCAAACCGCAGAGCAAACTTTACCTCAAGGTTTTTAACTTCTAAAAGGTGCGACAATGCTGAATCTCCTTATCCTTTGTAAAGTTTGGGGTTGAAAACATCCCTGAGCCAGTCGCCCAGCAGGTTGATAACCAGAACAAAGATCACCAGCCAGATGCCCGGAAAAACCGTAATCCACCAGGAGCCGGAGAAAAAGAATTCCTGTCCGGCCCGGATCAGGGAACCAAGGGACGGTTTGGTCACCGGCATTCCCAGGCCCAGAAAGGAAAGTGCTGCCTCTGACATGACCGCATTGGCCACCTGGATGGTTGAAATGACCATCACTGATGTCAGGGAGTTGGGCAGGATATGTCGGAACATGATGGTCCACCGGGGCAGGCCGATGACCCGGGCCGCCTCCACGTATTCCTTGTTTTTTTCCCCCATAACCGAGGCCCGGATGGTTCTGGCAAACATGGGCCAGTTGGACAGTCCGATGATAATGGTCAACAGGGGGATGGCCAGGCGTTCAAAACTCCCGAGACCAAACACCACCTGGAAGATGGCGGACAAGAAAATGGCCACCATCAGATAGGGAAAGGAAAATTGAATGTCGGCCAGCCGCATGAGAATGGCGTCGGTTTTTCCGCCCAGATACCCGGCCAGAAGTCCGACCACCACACCGATGATTCCCTGGAGCGCCACGGCACCGACACCGATAATGATCGAGGTTCGAAGCCCGTAGAGCATGGTGGAAAGCATGTCCCGGCCCTGGTTGTCCGTACCCAGCAGGAATTCGCTGGTGCCCTCCTCCATCCATACCGGCGGGAGTTCGGAGTTCATGATGTCTATGTTGGCAGAATCATAGGGATTCATTGGGGCAATCCACGGTGCTGTCAATGCCAAGATCACAAAAACGGTCAGGGTCACAAAGGAGAAAATCGCCACCTTGTCCCGTTTAAAACTGTATAGAAAATATGATTCTTTAAATTTTTCAAGTCGTGTTTTCATTTTGTCCCTGTAATTCTGACGGTGGGATTGATAAAGCCGTAAAGGATATCCACAACCGTATTTACAACAACGAACAGGCAGGCCACCACCACTAGGTAGGCGATGAGCAGTGAGATGTCCGCCCGATGTACTGCCTCAAGAAACATGAAGCCCATGCCCGGCCACTGGAATACCAACTCCGTGAGGAGGGTAAAGGCAAACATGATACCGATCTGTACACCAAACACCGTGATGACCGGCAGCAATGTGTTCTTGAACGCATGTACCATCCACACCCGGGCAGGGGAAAGCCCTTTTGCCCATGCATATTTGATATATTCGGTTTCCAGCACCTCCATCATCTCGGACCGGATCAGGCGGATAAACAGCGGCAGCATCAGTGTGGAAAGAGACACGCAGGGCAGAATGAGGTGCCTCAAACCGTCGATGGTCAGAAGCCCGGTGCTCCACCACCCCAGCCCGAACAGGTCAATGGTGTCCCCCCGGCCGTATGACGGAAGCACCTGCCAGTGGATGGCAAACAGAAAAATGAGGAGAATGGCCGTCAGGTATACCGGCATGGACACCCCGAGGGTGGAGAAACTCATGGTGAATCTCGACAGAAATGTTCTCGGGCGAAGGGCGCAATAGACCCCCAGGGGCAGTGAAATCACAATGATAATCAGTGCCGTGCCAAATACCAGTTCAATGGTGGCGGGTGCATGATGGAGGATCACTTCAAGATTGGGTTTGTTGTAAAGAAAAGAACGGCCCAGGTCTCCTTTGGTTACCGCATTTTTCACAAACCGGTAATACTGGGTGAAAAAGGGATCGTTCAGGCCCATCTTTTCTGCGATTTCAGCCCGCTCAGCAGGTGTGACCCGCTCTCCGACCAGGTCACGGACCGGATCACCGATCTGGTCCTTGATTGAGAATCCCACCAGGCTGATCACCAGCATGACCAGGATCGCCTGGATGATTCGTCTTGCTATGAATGCAAACATTGTTTTTTACTTTTCATCTTACAAAACATCCTTCCGGAACAGGTTCCGGAAGGATGCTTTTGGTTTATCTCGAACAATAGCGTATCTTTATATCTGATGGGTCACTATTCGATAACCAGGTCTCCGAAGTAGGGGAAGTTCTGAGAATTAAGAACACCTTTCAGGTTCAGATTCTTTTTGGCACCATATGCATGGTTCTGCCAGTGAAAAGGTACAAATGCAGCATCATCATAAAGGATCTGCTCGATTTCCTGCAAAATCTCAGCGCGTTTTTTCATGTCAGTCTCAGACTGGGCAGCAATGGTCAGTTCGTCCACTTTCGGGTTGCAGTAACCGGAGTTGTACTGGCCGTAGCCGGTCTCTTTGTTTTCGCACATCATGAGGAACTCAGAGAAGTTACCGGAGTCTTCCGTATCTGAATGCCAGCCGATCATCATGATATCTGCTGCTCTGGCATCGAATTCATTCCAGTACTGGGCTTTGGGCATGGTCTTAAGATTTACTTTGATACCGATTTTGCCCAGCATCTGTGCAGTGGCTTCAGCGATTTTTGCATCGTTGACATAGCGGTTGTTGGGGGCCATCATGGTGACTTCAAAGCCGTTCTCGTAACCTGCTTCTTTCATGAGGGCTTTGGCTTTATCCAGGTCATATCTGGGGACAAGGCTTTCCTTATAACCCATATAGCCTTCTGGGCCCTGCTGGGCAGCAGCAGTGGCTTTGCCCTTCATGATCTTTTTCACAATACCGGTATTGTTTACGGCATGAACTATGGCCTGACGTACTTTTGTATTTGCAAGCGCTTTATTACGATTCTGGTTCATCTGGAAGGTGATGATACGACCACCATTGATCATAACTAGATTCAGTTTGGGATCTTTTTCAACCCGCTTGAAATCCTGAGGAGGTACCGGATTAATAAAATCTACATCCCCGGAAAGAAGGGCCGCAACACGAGTAGCGTTTTCTTTGATCGGTGTAAGGATGAACTTGGTGACATTACCCGGGCTGTTTTTATCCCAGTAGTTGGGGTTTCTTTCCATTTCAAGAACCACATTGTGCTCTCTTTTGGTAACAATGAAAGCACCTGTACCGGATGCATTGTTCAGGGCAAAGGATTCACCGATTTTAAGGATCCTGACTTTGGGCTGGCCATTGGCATCGGTGCCGGTGTAGAACTTGGAATCCATGGCAAAAAAGTAGGTGGCCATGTTCAGCAACAGGGCATAGGGTTTTTTGGTTTTAATATCAACCGTATAGTCATCAACAATGAAACATCCTTCAAACGGCTCTAAAAGGCCTTTGAAGTCAGCACTTTTTCCCATCCGATCAAAAGACCATTTTACGTCTTTTGCCGTAAAAGTGTTACCGCTGTGGAATTTAACGCCTTTGCGCAGATAAAAGCGCATGGTCAGGTCATCCAGTCTTTCCCACTTGGTGGCCAGACGGGGCTCGAATTTCATGTCCGGTGTCCAGCGTACCAGGGGATCAAACACCCAATGGGACAACTGCAGCATTCCGCCGGAAAGCTGAACCTGTGGATCGAGAGATACAGGATCCGCATCAAGTCCGACTTTCAATGTCTTTGCCCCTGCTGAAAAGGCAAAGGACATGACCATAAACAGGCTGAGTACAAGTAAAGCTAATTTTTTCATCCTACCCTCCAAAATTTTGGTTAAACTCCTGCTGAAACCAGGAAAACAGTTCGCGGCTCAACAGTTTTAAAAAAAAACTCTATATTTCTGATTTACTTGCAAGTATCAAAAAATGTTGACGGGGTCAAGCAATATGTTACGCAATGATTAGGAGGAAAAAGTACGGGTTTGATAATTTTTTAAGGTAGATTTTTTTGTTTTAATAATTTTAACTTTATATTTTTTAGTTTTTTAAAAATGGTGATAATTCGGCCTGATGTCTATGGTTCTTGAAAGACCGGTGGATATGACGGTGCAGAAATGAAAAATATGAGGCACGATTCAGTATCGGAATATAAACTCTCTATATTTATTAAAATAGGTGTTGACTATTTTGGAATTTAGTGTAATGAATGACTATTCATTTTTATGGATCGGTGTGAGCCACGTGGGCATCACTGAAGATGGTATAAAGCCACTATTGATATAAGTTGTTGTTTTAAAATGTGATTATCAGGTGGCTGAGTTTGAGAACGCCCGAGTGAAACTCAGGATATACCCGGGGCAGGATGGAATGAAAAGGAATGAGTATAAATTCATTATACCGGGCACTGAATTAAGAAACAGGATAAACCAAATATAACAGCAACACCAGGAGGAAAGAGAATGGCACAGCTTATTTCCGATAGAAGAGATATCGAATTTGTTGTACATGAACAACTTGAAGCGGAAACACTCGCCGAACTTCATGATGATTTTGCAGATTTCAACAAGAAGACCATAGACCTGGTCATTTCCGAAGCCAGAAATTTTGCACTCAAAGAGCTGCTCCCGGCCAACAAAGAGGGTGACGAGCAGGGGTGTACACTGGAAAACGGACAGGTCACCACGCCGGAATCGTTCAAACGCCTCTTTGAGATGTTCAACGAAGGGGAATGGCTGGCAGTGACCGAGTCTCCCGAATGGGGCGGTCAGGGCATGCCCAGAACCATCTCTTCAGCAGTGGCGGAATACTTTAACGGCGCCAATTTCCCGTTCATGATGTATCCCGGCCTGACCCAGGGTGCCGGCCATCTGGTCGAACACTTCGGGACCCAGGAGCAAAAGGAAATCTACCTGAAAAACATGTACACCGGAAAGTGGACCGGGACCATGCTGCTGACCGAGCCCGGCGCGGGTTCAGATGTGGGCGCCCTGACTACAAAAGCGGTTAAAAACGATGACGGGACTTACTCGATTACCGGTGAGAAAATTTTTATTTCCGGCGGGGAACACGATCTGGCCGAGAACATTATCCACCCGGTCCTGGCACGGATAGAGGGTGCGCCTGAAGGCAGCAAGGGCATCTCATTGTTTCTGGTTCCTAAATACCGGGTCAATGATGACGGATCATTGGGAGAATTCAACGATGTGATCTGTACCGGTATTGAGCATAAAATGGGAATCCACGGCAACAGCACCTGTTCACTGGCGCTGGGGTCCAAGGGCAACTGCATCGGTACACTGCTGGGTGAAGAGAATAAAGGCATGAAAGCCATGTTCCTGATGATGAATGAAGCCAGACGCCTGGTTGGTTTCCAGGGATTTTCATGCGCCAGTGCCGCCTACATGTATGCGGTGAACTATGCCCGTGACCGGATCCAGGGAAAAAATCTCCTGGAGATGCTGAACCCTGAAGCCAAATCCGTTTCAATTTTGAAACATCCCGACGTCCGCCGTCAGCTCCTCATGATGAAGGTGTATGTTGAGGGCATGAGAAGTCTGCTTTATTATGTTCAGTACTGCGCCGATATGGCCAAACATGCTCCTTCTGAAGAGGATCGTGAAAAATATCAGGGGTTTGTAGAGGTGTTGACCCCCATTGCCAAGGGGTATGTCACAGACCGCTCCTTTGAGGTCTGCTCCCATGGTATGCAGGTTTACGGCGGATACGGGTTTATCGAGGAATACCCCATGGCACAGCTCCTGAGGGATTGCCGGATCACCTTGATCTATGAGGGAACCAACGGTATCCAGGCCATGGACCTTCTGGGCCGGAAACTCGGGCTGAACAAGGGTAAACCCATCATGGATCTGTTTGGTGAATTCCAGAAGACCATTGCTGCTGCCAAAGCCATAGAGGGCCTTGAAGGACTGGCTACCCGTGTGGAAGAAGCCGCCAATAAACTGGCCGAGGTTGCCATTCACATGGGATCCACCGCCATGTCAGAAAAAGTGCTGGATGCATTTGCCAGCGCACACCCCTTTCAGGATGCCACAGGTGACGTAGTCATGGCCTGGATGCACTTGTGGCGGGCCACCATCGCTGCCCAGAAAATTGAAAAAGCCAAAAAGAAAGATAAACCGTTTTACGATGGACTTATTAAATCGCTCAAGTTCTTTGTTGATACTCAGCTCCCCATTACGATGGGTCGTTTTGCCGCAATAATGAACACCAGTTCAGTGGCAAACGAAATTGACGACGCTTCCTTCCCAAGTTAGACCTGTACTATTAATAATGTCCATTAACCGGCCGGGCCCCATTTTTTGGGATCCGGCCGGTTCCATTTCAGGCCAGTTCATGGTATAGTTGACGACTATCCTGTAAACTAAAGACTTTTAAAAAAGGCCTGAAATTCTTATGACCCGCCATGCAAGTAAATTGACTGCCAATGCATTGCCGTTGCTTATCGGCAGTGTTCCCATGGATAACCACGATGCTGCCACAGCACTTGTTTTTGATCATACACCTGATATTCCGTTATGGGTACAGCTTCCCAAATACCCTTCTGAAGGCATGGTGGAGCAGTTTATTGACGGACTGCCCGGTTTAAAGCGTGAGGGAGATAAAACATTTATCGATTCCACGTCGCCTGAATTTGAAGGCCAAGTCCTTGAATTTTTCGAAGAATACCTCGCCGTAACTGAAGCCGGTCAGGATATTGACCAGTCGCGTTTTATCCTGCCCGAAGACAAGTGTAAAGGGGTGACTGCCCTCCTGGAAAGAGTCGGGCAACTGCCGTCCCCGCCGTTTGCCCTTAAGGGGCAGGTCACCGGTCCGGTCACGTTTGGTACCGGTGTGACCGACCAGGATGAAAGAGCCATTTTCTATGACGATCAACTCCGGGACATCATGGTCAAACGGCTGGCCATGAATGCACTCTGGCAGGCACGGCACTTTAAAACCAGGGGAGCCATCCCCATCGTGTTTATCGATGAACCGGCCCTGGCAGGGCTGGGCACATCCGCCTATATTACCATTACCCGGGAAACAGTCACCCAGACCATTGAAGAGATTGCCCGGGCTATCCATCAGGAGGGCGGGTATGCCGGTGTGCATGTCTGCGCCAACACCGAGTGGGACCTGCTCCTTGAAGCAGATATCGACATCATCAGTTTTGACGCATACCTCTATTTTGAGCGGTTTATCCTTTACCCTGAACAGATCAGACAATTCCTTGAAAGAGGGGGGATTCTCGCATGGGGGATTGTTCCCACATTGAACCCCGAAGATATCCGGAAAGAAACGGTTGAATCCCTGCTCATGAAATTCTATGATCAGGTCGCCCAGATGGAGGACATTGGAATTGACCGGGCAAAACTTCTGGGTCAGTGTTTCATCACCCCGAGCTGCGGCACGGGCCCCCTGACACTGGACCTGGCGCAGCGGGTCTTGGCGTTGACCCGGGATCTCTCTTTTGTCATCAGAGAGGACGGATAGATACCGGATTACAGATTCGGGATCGCTTCCTTTGAAAAGTCTTTCCCGAATTTTTCAATGTTTTCAAAATACAGGGGGTACAGCTTTCTGGATTCGGTCATGATCCGGTCAAAGGGCATATCGCTGAAGTTCCCGCGATCGTTGACATATTCCATATGCTTGTCCCCCTTGACATTGAACTCATGAAAGATAGAGTCAAACGTGCCGTCAAACTCAAGCGGTTTTACGCCGACTTTCCGGCACAGGTTGATGTCAAAGGCCGGCGTGGCCTTTACCCACTTCCCTCCAAGATATAACTCCGTAAATCCGTGATAGATGAACAGGTCGGTCTGCATCAGGGCCATGAGCCGTTTTGAGTTCAGGTGATTTCGGACATCTGCAAACCCGAGGCGGGCCGGAATCCCAGCATGCCTGGCACAGGCCGCAAGCACAATGGCTTTGGCAACACAATACCCATATCCCCTCTGGATCACCACACTTGCTTTTAAGGATTCACGGGAAGCCTCCATGCTGTAGGGATCGTATCTGATCGTGTCCCGGATGGCATAATACATCTGAATAGCGCGGGTCACAGGATCGTCACCAGTAGCACAGTGCTGGTCAACAAAGCTATGGACCGCCTGGGAGTTGGAGTCGATGAAAAAGGTCGGTTCAAGAAACGGTTGAAAATCATCCCGGGTACTCATGGCAGCAGTTCCTTTGCATTTCGTATCAACAGGGGCTTAGAAACAATACTGTTTCAGGTGATGAGACATCACGATACAAGACAGGTATCATTAATCCAGAAATTGCCCGGGTTGTCAATTGAATTCCCAATAAACCAGGTTGGCATGTTTTATGCTCAATTGGAATATCCGGGTGTCATGCCCGGAATTAAACAGAAAAGCGTGTCACACGGATATACCTGCTATGTATCTATGACCGCCTGGTTCCCGGAAACCAATGAAAAGGAAGATCATGTCGGCAGCGGTTCATTCAACACGGGGGAAGCCCAGATCCCGCCGAATCAAAAAACAAGTGGGCAGTATTCTGAAAATTGAAGACAGGAAAGCTGCATTGGGTTCCCTGGCCGGGATAGAACCCACATCATTGACCGGCCCGCTGTTTTCCTATTTTTACAGCCTGGATGACACGACCCGCTTCAGAAGCGTGGTGGCCATGGCGGATCTCACGGCACGGATTGCAGACCAATCCCTTGAACGGGCCAAAATTATCCTGCGGCGGATGATGTGGAACCTGAATGATGAATCCGGCGGCATCGGGTGGGGATCCTGTGAAGCTATGGGAGAAATTCTTAGAGACTCCGATATCCTGGCAAGGGATTTTGGGTCCATACTGCTCTCTTATATTGATCCCTGCGGGAACTTCCTGGAACATGAAATGCTCCAAAGGGGTGTGTTGTGGGGTGTCGGGACCATCCTTGAAACCCAGGATATCGGGGTCGAGAGCGCCATGACAAATCTGGCGCCTTTTTTAGGTTCAAGTGATCCCATCAAGCGGGGCTATGCGGTAAGGGCAATGAGTTTCTGCCGTAACCGGTCGGATCGATTAAAACCCTATCGATTCCCAGATCAAATCCAGCATGACCAGACGATGATACCTCTGTTTGACGGGTGGTTCATGGTCAAGGTCAGTATTGCCGCTCTCGCTCTTCCAGATCATGATCGAACCGAGTCTGGCATGTTTATTGAATCTTGACATACTCAGCAATCGTTTCAGCTCAATATGCAAGATCAGATGCGAATAAAGTTGGGAAAAGCAAATGCTCAAAAGGAAATGTGACAACAATATTGCGCGTACCATTGAATTGGCCCGGGAGATGATCAGGCTGGCCCAAGAGGGGGATCAGCACAGAGAGGATCCGGGTTGCGGGGTGCTGTACGGAATCTTGCTCGATTCCGGCTACCAGTTGCTCAAGCTGGCCGAGAAGGAAAAGCAGGCCCATATCGATAAGGGGTGGTGGGAGGAGTCCTGCGGCGTCCACGCGAAAGAAGAAAAGGGCGCCACACCATGAAGCAGCCGATCGTTGATATGGAATCATGTATATTGTGTGACATCTGTACAGAACTGGCACCGGATGTATTTGTCCACAATGACCTCGGTTTTATAGAGGTGGTTGACGGTGCGGATTACAGCACGGAGATGGTTAAAGAGGCGATAAAAAACTGCCCCAGTGACTGTATCTCTTACGAATAGTTTTTCCCAAACCCCTGTTTCTGCCCTGCCTGTGTCC
>QZLA01000196.1 GCA_004796375.1 Desulfobacteraceae bacterium | reverse complement strand
CATGAAAAATACAGGGTGAACACCACCACGGACAACTGCAGGGTGGCAAAGGAATCAGACATCGTGGTGTTTGCGACCAAACCCCAGATCCTTGGTGCCGTGCTCAAGGAGACGGCAGAGGAACTGGATAAATCCAAGCTGATCATCTCCATTGCGGCCGGGGTTCCCCTTGCCGCCATTGCAGCAGGGCTGGATAAGAAGTTACGCCTGATCCGCGTCATGCCCAATATCTGCGCGTTTGTCAAAGAGAGTGCAACCGCCATTGCAGCAGGTGATTATGTGCTTGAGGAGGATGTTCCCATGGCACAGGCGATCTTTAACTCAGTGGGGAAAACGGTGTTTATCCAGGAGAACATCCTCATGGATGCCTTTACCGGCCTGAGCGGCAGCGGTCCGGCATATATTTTTCTGATCATTGATGCCCTGGCAGACGCAGGCGTGAAGATGGGATTGTCCAGAAAGGATTCACGGCTCCTGTCCACCCAGACCGTTCTTGGGGCAGCCAAGCTGCTGCTGGAGTCCAAGGAACATCCCGGACAGCTCAAGGACCGGGTAACATCTCCCGGGGGTACTGCCATTGCCGGGATCCATACCCTTGAAGAGGGCGGATTGCGGACCACACTGATCAATGCTGTGGAAGCGGCAACCAACCGGTCCAAGGAGCTGGGCGATATGATGGTGGCTGAGTTTACCCGTAACTACGGGATCTGATAAAACTGCCTGCAGGATTGATACGGTGTCAATCCTGCAGGATATCGCTTTTGGGGCTAATGCACCCTTAACTCTCTTTTAAGCCAGTCTTTGATCGGCCCTTCTACCGCATAAACCCCTTTATACTGGCCGATCCCTCTAAGGAATTCTTTTTTAAGTTTTTCAGGCAGTTCAAATTCTGCCAGTTCTTCAGAATCAAATCCCTTTCTTCGGACCAGGCGGACCACCGGAGATTTTTGCCAGGTGCTGACAACAAAGTATATGGTTTCATTGTCATTATCCCGGGAGTTATAGTAGGTCTGGGAGCGCAAGGGACCCCATTCGAGATGAAGTGCGATGGCTTCTTCAGGGGTCATTTCCCAGTCCACGGAATTAATCAGACGCGTATTGTTTTTTATATCATTCAGGTTCATGATATCCTCCATTTTCGGTTACACAACAGTGAATAACTAAGGAAACAGCAAATTGTGTGCCGTTTTTGTGTTTGTTTGTATAGTTGCCTGATTTAACTTGATATTGTGGTTGTTCGGGTGTGGTCTGAAATGGGTTTATGATGAGATCGGGAGGCGGGTTTGAAAAAAATGATACATAGTTGTCTCTGTGATTTGAGGACAACTATGTATCATTTGTGGGTTACCAGTTTTTGCACAGCAGTTCAAAAAAACCGGCCGGTTTGACACATGCCGGACATTTATCCGGTGCAGCGTTGCCTTTGTGTATATATCCACAGCTCAGGCAGCGCCAGACCTCCGCCTGCGGGCGGCTGAAGGCGCGGTCCTTCTCTATGTTCTGAGCAAGTTCCAGATACATCTCTTCGTGATGGGCCTCAGAAACCGTGATGGCATTGAAGGTGTCCGCAGCTCTCGCAAACCCTTCCTCTTCCGCAATATCTGCAAAAACCGGATACATATTGGTGGCCACATGGTGTTCAAGCTCAGCGGCCGACAACAGGTTGGAGCGGGTATCCAGAATGACGCCGGCAGGATAACTCCAGGTGATTTCTATATCTCCGCCGTTAAAAAATTTAAAAAACCGCAGGGCATGCTCATATTCCTGATCAGCGGTCTCATCAAAAATTTTGGCAATCTGGACATATCCATCCGTAAGTGCCTTGGTGGCAAAAAAATTATACCGGGTCCGGGCCTGTGCCTCGGCTGCAAAGGAAATCTGCAGGTTCTTGGCAGTCCGGCTTTCTCTGAATTTACCCATGGGGATCTCCCGTGTGTTTCGGTATGGTTACTCTTCGATGATGATGGCCTCTGCACCACATTCTTCTGCCGCCTGGCGGACGATGGCCTGAAGATGGTCGGGGATCACATCCATTTTCACATCTGATTTGAGCTGATCTTCATCATATGCAAATACTTCCGGACAAAGATCATTACAATTACGGTCACCCATGCATTGTGTCGTGATGGTTACTTTCATTCTGTTCTCCTTCCTTTCTGTTTTCGGTGATTATCGTCTTCTCCAGGCGTGGAATTTTTCCACATATTTCAACAGGTTTTCCGGGGCATGATTCTTTTTCCACATACCGGCAGCATACTTATTGGCTTCCGCCATGGTGGGATAAATATGAATGGTCCCCAGAATCTTATTTAGACCGAGTTGGTGTTTCATTGCAAGCACATATTCGGCAATTATATCCCCGGCATGGTTGCCGACGATGGTCACCCCGAGGATTCTATCCTTGCCTTTAGGAGTGATTACCTTGACAAACCCGCGGTTTTCAGAGTCGGCAATGGCCCGGTCAAGCTCTGCAATATCAAACCATGTGACCTCATGGTCAATATCCATCTCCTTGGCCTGGGTTTCATTTAAACCCACCCGGGCCACCTCCGGTTCGGTATAGGTGGCCCAGGGGATGGTCGAGTAATCCACCCGGAACGTTTTGAAAGAACCGAACAGCGCATTGACACAGGCATACCAGGATTCGTGGGCGGCAGTATGGGTAAATTGATAGGTCCCTTTTACATCACCGCTGCAGAAAATATTGGGAAAATTGGTCTGGGCGAATTCATTGGTTTCGATCACGGACCCGGATTTGAGTTCAACCCCGAGGTCTTCCAATCCGAATCCTTTGATATTTGGAGTCCGGCCAAGTGCAATCAGGATGTCCGTAAAGTCAATCCTGACCTCCTGCCCGTCATGGGTGCAGATCAGTGCAGAGTCACCATCACGGGTATCGATCATTTTGGCGGCATGCCCGGTGAGCACCCGGATACCGTCTGCCTCAAACTGCTGCAGCACAAGTTTGGCTGCTTCAGGATCTTCCCGTTTAAGGATCTGGGGCCCCCGTTGTACAATGGTGACCTTGGATCCGAGCCTGGAAAATGCCTGTGCCAGTTCACACCCGATGGGCCCACCGCCCAGAACCACCATTCGTTCAGGAAGTTTTTCAATATCCCAGATGGTATCAGATGTGTGGTACTTCACCTGATCCAGCCCTTCAAGGTCCGGTATCAGGGGTGAGGCGCCCGTGGCAACGATGATACTCCGGGTGGTCAGGACCCGGTCATTCACCTGGACCTCAAAAGGTGAGAGTATTTTGCCATATCCGCTGATGCAGTCAACACCCAGGCCGGTATACCGTTCTACGGAATCGTGGGGTTCCACCTGCTTGATGATCGATTTGACCCGGGTCATCACATCCTCAAAATTGACATCCGGCGAGGATGCTGAGATGCCGTATTTGGATGCATTCCGGATCAAGGCCGCCACTTTGGCACTTTTAAGTATGGCCTTGCTTGGAACACACCCGGTGTTCAAGCAGTCCCCACCCATTTTATGGGCTTCAATTAAAGCAACCTTTGCCTTTACTGCGGCGGCAATATAGGACGCCACAAGGCCGGCGGAGCCCGCACCAATGACCACCAGGTTGTACTCGAATTTGTTCGGCACCTTGAACCCCGAATAAACCTTGCGTTTTTTGATCTGGCCGGTCACTTTTTTGGCAAGGATGGGGAAAATACCCAGCAGTGCAAAAGAGAACAGGAGTTTAAAGGAGAGGATATTGTTCAAGGAATCTATGGAAGCCAGTGCGGTTCCGGCATTGATATAGACAATGGTCCCCGGAAGCATCCCCAGCTGGCTGACCCAGTAGAACGAGAATGTACTCATTGAGGTCAGCCCCATGACCAGGTTGATGATGAAAAAGGGAAAAATCGGCACCAGGCGCAGGGTAAACAGATAGAGTGACCCCTCTTTCTCAATCCCGCGGTTGATCGCTTCCAGCCGGCTTCCGAATTTTCGGGTGACCATGTCTCTGAATATGTACCGTGAGAATATAAATGCCAGGGTTGCACCGATGGTACTTCCAAAGGAGACCAGGATGGTGCCGGTAAACAGTCCGAAAAGTGCGCCGCCGGCAAGGGTCATGATGACAGCTCCGGGAAGAGAGAGGGCCACGACCAGGATATAAATGCCAAGGTAGATCATCATGGTGAGCCATTGGTGACTCTCGTAAAAGGCATTGAAACTGTCCAGCCGCGCTTTCAGCTCGGAAAGCGACAGATAGGTGTTGAGGTCAAATGCAAAAAAGGCCCAGAACAGCAGCCCGGCAAGCAGAACGATCAGTAGTTTAACAACCGGTTTAGATTTCATATACCCCCCTCTCGCATGGGTCAGGTCTGCTCATACGCTTGAAATTTCTTCATGAATTTTACATCAATATAATCCTTGATCTTGAAAGCAAGACGCCCGCCAAACACCAGGCCGTGTTTTTTGAGGACACCTTTTGACCCTCCGACATTGAAGATCAAGAGGTAATCCGGGCCCGGGTCAAACGGCATGAGTGACCGGTTTTCCAGGCGGGCCATGAGATTGTGGTACAACACCGGATTCTGCCGGACGGCATAAACCCCGACCTTATCCAGCGGCTGCTCTTTAAAATGGATACAATCCCCACCACCGAAAATATCCGGGTAACGTGTGCTCTGTAGGAACGAGTTCACCAGAAGCCCTTTGTCAGGACCTGTGGGCAGGCCTGACCTTTCAAATATGGTGGACGGCTTCACCCCCAGCGCCAGGAAGGTGAAGTCAGTGTTATATGTCCGGCCGTTTTCAAGGGTCACCGTGCTATCGGTTACCTGATCGACATACGCACCTTCATGGAAGATGATATCCCGTTTTTTAAGGATATTCAGAATCCGGCTCCGGACCGATTCAGGGAACCGGGTCATAAACTTTTTCCCAGCAAATACCTGGATTTGGGGCGCATGGGTATGGGCTTGCCGGGAAAGCTGCCAGACATTTCCGGCAATTTCAGCAGAGGAGGGGCCGCCACCGATAATGCTGACAATAATCTCTTTTTGGGACATCAGGTCCAGGAGTTTCTCCTGGGCCTGCATCAGGCGCTCAATCGGTTTTACACTGAAGATATTAGCGTCATCACCACGGATCCGGTCCCTGGGGACATAGCTTCCGGCATTAAACGAAAGGACATCATAGGCCAGGGAGTTCCCGGATTCAAGATGAACGGTTTTTGCATCCGGATTGATATGAGTCACTTTATCTTTCAGGAAACGGGCGCCTTTTTTCTCCACCAGAAACCGTGTGGCAAAACGGATATCATCCGGTGAATAGGTCCTGCCCAGCATGCCGGGCCCCATTCCTGAATAGTAGTGGTATTCCGAGGGCCCAACGACCGTCACCTCATGACCCTTTTCAACAAAATGGTCCAGGTTTGCCAGTGTGACCATATGGGCGTGCCCGCCCCCGACCAATACAAGTTTTCGTCCCATAGCATCTCCTGACAGCATATCCGAAAAGGCAGCAGCCGATATTCGGATGTGTTGAATTTAGAGTGAATCCATCAGTTTGCCAAGGTGCTCAAGGTGGTGCTTTTCCTCATTGGCAATTTTATTAAGCATGCTGACCGTTTGCTCATCCTTGGCCCGTCGGGCTGACCGCTCATAAAGATCAAGGGCCTGGGCCTCTATGGACATGGCCATCGAGACCACTTCTGTGCTGGATCCAAGATCTGTATTGAACAGTGCCATGTACTCTTCAGTGGTCATCCCGCCTTCCAACAGGGTGGTTTTCACCTTTTTTTCCATGTCTTCCCTTGTGGTATCCACTCCGGTCATGGTGCGGTATTGTTCCAAAAGGTTGTCCTGATGGATGATTTCAATGTCTGCCAGGGTGGAAAATACCTCTTTGACCTGATCATTATCCGCCTGTTTTTCCATGGACAGATAAAACTCTCTCAGGCCCTGCTCGAGTGAATAGGCCGTCACCAGAGTGTCTTCTATGGATTCCTTTCCGGTAAACAGGTACACACCCTGATCTTCCGGGCCGATGGCAATATTTCCCTGATACGCCTTAATGCCGCCACTGACATTCAATACCGTATCAAACCCTTTCCCTGAAAGCAGTTGCGCAGCCACCCGGCTGCGTCCGCCAGTGGCTCAATATACCAGAACCGGCTTGGACAGCGCCATCTCATGGGCTCTGTCAGATAGTTCGGGCAGCGGGATCAGGGTTGCACCGGGCAGATGGCTTTCCCGGTATTCAGATGGCTGTCTCACATCCAGCAAAGTGTATTCATCACCCGGGTGTTCATTGATATAGCGCTTTGCCTGAAGGGAATCGATGGATTTAACCGGAGTGAAAAACTGTTTCCACTTCATGATATCTCCTTATACGATACAAAGGTGCATTTCTGTCTCATTGTCTCCTTTGGGCCGGACTTACTCCTTGCCCTCCATACGGCATTCGTCATCCCATTCGGGGCAGGCTTCTTCCATGCTGGTTTCATACATCAGCATACACTCTCCACATTCAAGTTCCACATTGGGAACATTGGGGAACCGTTTCTGGATCTCCTCTTTGGAAAGATGGGTCACAGAGCTGCATCCGCACTGGGGGCAGGCGGTTTTTATTCCATATTTCTTATTAGCCATGGGAACCTCCGTTATTTTTTGCCGATTCTGTCATCAACAGGCTGGCCTGCACAATCCGGCGTATAGCAGGTGTTGTCAACAAAGGCACATTTGTTTTTGCAGGATGGACACACTTCCGGTGGTGTGTCCGCTTCCAGTTTATATCCGCATTTTTCACATACCCAATTGTTCATGATGACCTCCTGTTTTAGTGTTGCAATGCCCGTTAGCAGGCGTTGCAAGGTGTTGTTCTTTTCATGCGAGCCTTTAAGGCCTTGAGCATTTGATTAATCAAGAACTTATCAAGAAGCGTGCCACAAGACTAAAAGCTTCTGAAATTAAAGCCATGCCAATTTTTTATATCTTCTGGTATAACCTGAGTAAACCAACCATAACATTCAGACGACGGAACACATGGATATTCTTGTTTTCATCGGCGGTTTCATAATTATTGCCCTGGCTTCCAAGCAGATCGGACATATGCTGATTTCAACCGGCCTTCCCCTGATCAGTGGCTTCTTGTTTACCGGTATGCTGGCCGGCCCCTATGTCCTGGACCTGATCCAGCCCGAAGCACTTTCTGGGCTCCGGTTTGTGGATGAAGTGTCTTTGGGGTTTATCGCGTTTGCCGCCGGTAATGAACTTTATCTGAAAGAATTGAAGCATACCATGAAAAGCATCGTCTGGGTGACCTGCGGGCTGGTGTTGTCCACCTTTACGCTCTGCAGCCTGACTTTTTTCTTTCTGTCCGGAGTCATTCCATTCATGCAGGAGATGACGGTGGTCGGCCGGGCAGCGGTTTCTATTCTGGCCGGATCTATCATGGTGGCCAGATCTCCCTCGTCCGCCATTGCCATAGTCAATGAGTTGAGGGCAAAGGGCCCGTTCACCCAGACGGTACTCGGTGTTACCGTGATTATGGACGTGGTGGTGATCACCCTGTTTGCGCTATGTTCTTCTGTGGCAGACGGTTTGTTTTCCGGCGCGCGCTTGGAAATCAGCTTTGCAGGGATATTGGTGCTTGAGCTTTTTGCAGCCGTGTGCTCAGGGGTGTTGGTTGGGAAATGGCTGCGATTGGTGATGATGATCAAGGGGTATAGCCTGGTGAGAACAGCACTGGTTTTGCTGAGTGGGTATGCGGTATTCTACCTGTCCGCCTGGGTACACCATTATTCTCAAACCCACTTTTCCATGACGATTCTTCTTGAGCCCTTGCTGATATGCATGATTGCCAGTTTTTATCTCTCCAATTTTTGTGGATACCGGCTCGAATTTTCGAAAATTATACAGGAGATCGGCCCTGCAGTGTATATTGCCTTTTTTACACTCACAGGGGCTTCCCTGGCGTTAGATGTAATGGCAGGTGTCTGGGTGGTCACCCTGACACTTTTTGTGGTAAGAACAGGGGCTATTTTTATCGGTTCGTTTACCGGCGGCGCCCTGGCCGGTAATCCATTGAAATTCAACCGCCTTTTCTGGATGTCATTCATCACCCAGGCCGGCGTGGGACTTGGCCTGGCCAAGGAGGTCATTGTTGCATTCCCGGAATGGGGGACACCGTTTGCCACCATTATTATCTCTGTCATCATATTGAACCAGATTACCGGTCCTCCCCTGTTCAAGCGATCTTTAAAAAGGGTAAGAGAGGCACACTCCCGGGCAGATGTGGTTACCGCGCAAGACGGGGGAAGAGAGGCCTTTATTTTCGGGCTGAACCGGCAATCCCTGGGGCTTGCCCACCTGTTGGATTCTCATGGTTGGCGCGTTAAAATCGGAACACTGGAAGAACAGCAATCAGATCTTCCCCCTACACGGATTCCCATTTTTCTCATGGAGGATCTTTCACTCAGGCAGCTCAGAAGAGTTGATGCATCCAAGGCAAATGCCATTGTAGGGATGCTCAGTGATGAGGAGAATTTTAAACTTTGTGAACTGGCTTATGAATACTTCGGGACAGAAAACATGATCGTCCGGTTGAATAACCGTGAAAATTACAATCAATTCCATGAGCTTGGCGTACTGGTGGTGGAGCCGGGGACAGCCATTGTGAGCCTGCTGGATAACTTTGTCCGTTCCCCCTCCACGGCGTCCATGCTGCTGGGTATGGGGAAACATCAGGATGTGTTTGACCTGGCGATCCGGAACCCGGCACTCAACGGCCTTGCCCTGGCCAATCTCAGGCTGCCCCTGGACACCATTATCACCTCCATTCACCGTAACGGCCGCCGTCAGGCGGCCCACGGGGCCATCCGGTTGCGTGTGGGAGACGTGGTCACCGTGGTGGGTTCCCTTAAAAGCATTGAGGAACTGGCATTGAGATTTGACACGAATAAAGAGCAGGCATTGCTGCATATCGTGGAGAAGGTGAGGGCGCGGGAGTTTTCCTCCAAACCTGCAAAAAAAGAGATGGAGCGGATTATCAGAAAAGAGGAAGAGGTAACACAGGATGATATTGATGAGGTTATCCGCCACAGTATTACCCTTGATCTCACGGAGCAGATGAGCCTTGAAAAATTTTTCCTGGCCATCTCCCATCCGTTGTCCGAAAGGCTCGATATATCTGCCTCATCCCTTCTGGCGATGCTGATCGAGCGTGAAAAGGAGATGAGCACGGTACTCAGCCCGGACCTTGCTGTTCCCCATATCATTGTAGAGGGAGAGGATCAGTTTTGTCTGCTTCTGGTCCGGTGCATTCCCGGTATCCACTTTTCCCAGGCAGCCCCGGCTGTGTCTGCGGTAGTGGTTCTCGTCGGGTCCAGAGACCGGCGGACAACCCATCTCAAGGCATTGTCCGCCATCGCCCGGATCGCCCTGGACCCCCATTTTAAAAATAAGTGGGAGCGCGCCCGCAACGAGGATGGATTGCGGCGTATTCTTTTAGGGGGGGGAAAGAACAGTCGTCGAGCCGTTTGATAAATCCAGGCTTGCTCCATTAATCGGCCAAGAATTTCCCCAATAGGCTGCCGGAAATTGAACGGAATACCCTTTACCCAGCTGAGGAGTATCGGATTTCACTCTAAATGGGTGCGGTTTTTTCTTTCAACCAGTCTTGGACCTCTGTTTCCAGTTGCGGGGAAAGTCTCTCATACACACGCTCATGATAGGTATTGATCCATCGGATCTCATCTTCCGTCAGCAGGGTGCGGTCCACAAGCGCGGTTTCATAGTGGCACAGGGTGAGGTTTTCAAAAGACAGGAACCTGCCAAACTCGGTTTCCATATCCTCCTGGACAAGAATCATATTTTCAATACGGATACCATACTGCCCTTCCCGGTAAATACCGGGTTCATTGGTCAGGACCATTCCGGGCTTGAGTTCCTTGTCTATGGGGTTTGGGCTGATGCTGGCCGGTCCTTCATGGACATTGAGAAAAAAACCGACCCCATGACCCGTGCCGTGCCCAAAGTTGATGCCCCTTTCCCACATGGGGTGTCTGGCCAGTGTATCAATCTGAAATCCCTTGGTGCCTTTTGGAAACATGGCCCGGGCCACTGCGATGTGCCCCTTGAGAACCAGGGTGTAGTCACGGACGGCATCCTCCGGGGGAGGGCCAAGGTGGATGGTGCGGGTAATGTCGGTGGTGCCGGTGAGGTAGTTGCCCCCGGAATCGGTCAGGAACATGCCGGTGCCTTTTATGGGCTTATCACTGGTTTTGTCTGCAGAATAGTGACAGATGGGTGAGTGCTCCTGAAAAGCCATGATCGGAGAAAAGCTGTTCTCAATAAATTGAGGCTGCTGCTGTCTCAACTCCAGCATTTTGTCACCGGCGGACAGTTCTGTGATGGATTCATCCCTGAACCGCGTCTCGACCCAGTGCAGGAATCGGGTGACTGCCAGGCCGTCTTTAACCATGGTATTCCTGATATGCGTCATTTCATCCTGTGATTTCACCGCTTTGAGTTCCCCGGCTGGTGAGGGTTTATCAATGATACGGCATCGCTCCTTGGCAATACTGTAAATCTGGTGGTTGGTATGCTTACTATGGGCCAGTGCAATATCTGTTTCTCGAGCCTGATGGAAACTGTCTTTAAAGTCGGTGTATCCCTTGAGGGTGATACCCTCTTTTTCAAGCGATTGGGATACAGTTGCGGGAAGCTTGGCAGGATCAATGAACAGGGTGGCCCGGTCCAGATCAATCATGGCATACGCAATGTTCACCGGGCTGAATGGAATATCGCTTCCCCTGAGGTTGAAGGTCCAGGCAATCTCGTCTAATGCCGTCATGATACACAGGTTGGCATGGTTGTCCCTGAGCTTCTCCCGGATTTTTTCAAGTTTATGCTCCCGTGTTTGTCCGGCGTAGACGCTTTTCAATTCAAATGCCTCGGATCCGGGCAATTCAGGGCGATCCATCCATATCCGGTCAAGAAGATCGATCCCGGGATCAAGGATGACAGGTTTGGCCTCAAGGTCGGTTTTGAGTGTTTTGACAAAGTCATGGCTGAACATCTGGCCGTCAATTCCGACAACGTCGCCTGTATTTAGATGATCCAGCAACCATTTTGAAATGGTCGGCACCTTTGGCTGTCCCTGTTTCATGAGTTCAAACTCACTTTCCCGGATCTCAGCTGCTGCCTGGATATAATACCGTGAATCGGTCCACAGAAGTGCTGTTTTCAGGGTCACCACAGCCGTGCCGGCTGAACCGGAAAAGCCGCTCAACCATTGTCTGGCCTGCCAGTGGGGGGCAATATATTCACTTTGGTGGGGATCTGCGGTTGGGATGATACAGGCGTGGATACCTTCCTGGGTCATCATGGATCGAAGCATTTTTACTTTTTCATCGGTCTTCATGGGGCAAATTCTCGTTATACATTTTAATTAATCGGTTCAATGCGGATTTCATCAGTTCCGTTTATATGATATTCAGGACGCATTCATACTGAAATAACTAATAGGGCATTTTGAAGAAAAATCATAGTGCTTTTACCGGTTGAATTTTTACTTGCAATCTTGATCAACAATCTATATTAAACATTAAACATGTTGATTGAATGATAAACTATTGGATCATTTAAACATTCTAATATAGTACGATACCTGTTACGAGAGGGAGATGATGCTTAAAAAGTTATTAGTGTTTGGGATTATTGTATTGACAGCGATTGCGATCAGTGGACCTGTGTATGGCCAAGACCTGAAGAACCTGAATATCATGACAGAATACTACCCGCCTTACAATTACGAAAAGGATGACCAGCTTCAGGGGATTGCTGTAGATCTTCTGCTTGCCGCATCCGAGGAAGCCGGAATGCCGGTCACAAAAGCAGACATCAACCTGATGCAATGGTCCACCGCTTACCAGAAAACGGTTAAGGAAGCCGGAAACCTGTTGTTTTCCACTACCCGCACAAAGGCCCGTGAAAAAACATTTAAATGGGCCGGCCCCATTGCATCGGATAACTCCTGTCTCATGGTGAAAAAAGAGAACAATATCAACTTCAATTCGTTAAAAGATATTAAAAAGAAAAACTATAAAATCGGGGTGGTCCAGGATGACGTTGCCATGCAGCTGCTTCTTGAAAAGGGGGTTCCAGCCGAGAATCTGGTTCCAAGGCCCTTTCCCGGACTGTGCCTGATCGATCTGTTCCGGAATAATATCGATGCATGGGCTTATGGTGAAAATGCAGTGTTATGGATGCTTGGGCTCTATGGCTTCAACAGTTCCGAATATGAATCGGCCCTGACATTTTCTGAAGGGTATCTTTACTTTGCATTTAATCCCAAGGTCAGTGATGGTATTGTGAACGCCCTGCAGAAAGGTGTCGATACGGTTAAGCAAAACGGTAAGTATGATGAGATCATTACAACATACCGCTAAGGTGGATTCGTTTTAAACTGATCCAGAAGCCGGTCGAGTGCATGTACCAGATTATTTGAAGCCAGCGGGATATCCCAGCTGGCTTTGTTTCTTTCCCCTACAAAATTAGATCCTGCCCTGATTTCAAGAAACGGGATGCCGTATGCCGCACATATCTGTGCCGCAGCAGCCCCTTCCATGGATTCCATGACAGGACCTGTTGTATTCCGGGTGACCCTGCTGTAGATCGCCGAGGCGGTTTTTTGTGAGCCGGTAATGGTCGATACCGTTATGAACGGCCCCAATGCAATGGTGTAGTGTGAACAATCGCCTTGATCTTTTATGCGCCGTACCAGGCGTTTACCCAGATCCCGGTGGCATTCAAAAATACCCTGTTTTGATTTTGGCAGACCTTTGAGCAGTTCGAACGGGAGCGGATCAGGAATAGGTTGATCCAAAGCCACGCCCGTATGAAGATAACGCTCTTCAGATGCGATGCCGATATCCCCCACACAAAGTCCGGATTCTTTGAAAATGCCTGCAATACCGGTGTTGATGACCAAACCCGGGCGATGCCGCTCAATGGCCAGTGTCAGGCTATGCGCCGTATTAACAACCCCGATTCCAGTATAAAGGAGCCTGAAGGCTGTTCTGTGGTCCGGTGATTTGAAATCCGTCGCTACGGTTGTCGAAAGGGCGGTCTGCCCGGTTTGGATGAATGGGGACGTGAATCCGGCCAGTTCGGGCGGTGTTGCACATGAAATAAGCAGATCAGGCATCATGGAGCATGACCGCCATCGCTTTGACGGCCAGACCATATCCCTGCGGGCCCAGCCCTGCAATCTGGCCGGTAGCAATATCCGTTATCATGGATTTGTGCCGAAAGGGTTCACGTTTGTAAATATTTGACAGGTGCACCTCAATAATAGGGCAGGGCAGAATCAGCAGCGCATCCCTTATCGCCACACTGGTGTGGGTGTATGCGCCCGGGTTGATGATCACCCCGTCAATGCCGTCTTCAAACAGCTTGTGGATGTCATCCACCAGTTCCCCTTCGTGGTTGGACTGGAAAGAGGTCAGGTGAATATTCAATTCACCGGCAAGGGATACCAGCGACTGGACAATCTCTTCCAGGGTTTCTGAGCCATACAGGTGGGGCTCTCGTTTTCCCAGCATGTTGAGGTTGGGTCCATGCAGAACATGGACCCGTTTGAGTGGTTCATTCATATCGGGTTATCACCTTTCATCAGGGGTGAATCAGGTGCCGGCGGCAGCCTCATACCCCAGCTCAAAGGCTTTCAAGTTCATATCGAGGAAGGCGGGTTTGGTTCGTCTCCGGATCGCCTCCACCATACTCTCTTTGGTAAAGGCCAGACCGCCTGAAGCCAGGAGGGCACCCAAAAGTACAATATTGACAGACATGGGGCTGCCGGCCTCCCTTGCAAGCGCCATGGCATCCAGGCAGATCAGCTTGGATGTTTTATCTGAGATCAGTTCCTTCATGTGATCAAGATCCGGGTACTCCCCCCTGCCGATGGACACTGTGAATGGCGGTAGTTTTGCCAGGTTGGTGATCACCAGTGTGTTTTTGTTGCATCTTTTCAGGGCCCGTAATGTTTCCGAGGGCTCAAACCCGACCAGGATATCTGCCTCACCATCTGAAATGATTGAGCTTTTGGCATCTCCGAACACGATGGCGGATTCCACCACACCGCCCCGCTGGGCCATGCCGTGAATTTCACTCATACGGACCGGAACATCGGATATCAGGGCAGCCTCTCCCAATACCTTGGAGGCCAGTAAATTGCCTTGTCCGCCAACTGCGACTATGATCAATCTGGTAGTTTCCATATTCGACATCCTTTCCAGCCTTATTTTTTTAAAGGCGTGATTGCATTTTCAGGGCAGATCTGTGCACAGACAGCGCATCCCACACAGGTGTCGGCATCGATTTTAACCCGGTTGTCCTCCAGGTAGAAGGAGGGGCAGGCAATGGCATTGATGCAGTCCCTGTGATCCACGCATTTGTCACTCACCTTGAATGCGCGGGGCTTGAGCATTTTCAAACCTTTGGCGTAAAGGGCACAGGGCTCCTGCGAAATTATGACGGAAACCCCATTATACTCGAGTGCTTCCTTGATGATTTCAATGCTCTTTTTCACCTTGAACGGTTTGACAATGGAGACATGTTCTACGCCCAGGGAGCGGACAAGGTTCTCAATATTGATCCGACCATACCCGGAAAGTCCCATTCGTTCCATATCTACACCCGGATGGGGCTGGTGACCTGTCATGGCGGTGGTGTCATTTTCAAGGATCACCAGGGTAAAATTATGGTTGTTGAATACCGCATTGACCAGCCCGGTAATTCCGGAGTGAAAAAATGTGGAATCCCCGATAAAGGAGACCACCTTCTGGTCGGTGGCTTGGCCGAAACCGCAGGCTGAACTGACGGATGAGCCCATGCAGATCACGAAATCGCCGGTGCTCAGCGGGGGCAGGAATCCCAAGGTGTAACACCCGATATCTGTCGGGCAGATGATATCCATATCCTTGGCCGCAGCCTGGACTTCATAAAAAGTGGCCCGGTGGGAACAGCCGGAGCACAGGTTGGGGGGTCTCTGGGGGATCTCAGGAACATTGCTGACATCCACCGGAGTCTTGGTGTCAAGGGGCAGTTCAAAATAACCGGCAACGGTTTTTCTGACCATGGCCGGGTCATACTCATACAGTCTTGAAAAAAGAGACTCACCTTTGCCGTTAATGGGGATGGTAATCCCTGCCTCCTGGGCAAATGCCTTTACCGATTCCTCCATCACCGGTTCGCCCTCTTCAATGACCAGGACCTTTTCGCATCCGGACAGATATTCCTTGATCATCTGTTCAGGCATGGGATGTGACATACCGATTCTCATCAGCCGGGTATCATTTTCAATACCAAGATCGGTGATGGCATCAGCCGCATATCCATAGCTGACCCCATTGGTGATGATGCCCAGTTTTCCCTGGCCCTCGACAAAGTTGTAAGGACTGTCTTCTGATACGGTCTTGGCCTTGGCAATATTTTCAAGGAGCTTCACATGTAGCTGCCGTGATACGGCCGGTACGGCGACACAGCGGAATGGATCCCTTTCAAAGCGTCCCTTGGTCACCCGTGGACGGATGTCATCCAGGGTAACGAATGCATTGGAATGGTTGATCCGGGTGGTGGTTCTCAGGATGACCGGTTCTTTGAGGGTCTCGGAAAGATCAAAGGCGGCCTTGACCATCTCTTTGGCTTCAGGGATGGAGGAGGGCTCCAGCACCGGCAGACCGGACAGTTTACCGTAATATCTGTTATCCTGTTCGTTCTGACTTGAAAACATGGCAGGATCATCTGCCGTAAGGATAACCATTCCTGCGGTTACCCCGACATACGCCAGGGTCATCAATGGGTCAGCTGCTACGTTCAGCCCTACATGCTTCATCATGCAAAATGTTCTGATGCCTGCGTTTGCAGCAGCAGCAGCCACTTCCAGCGCTACTTTTTCATTGGTACTGTACTCGAAATAGAGGTCCGATTCCTGAGACATCTGGAAAAGATTGAGCGATATCTCCGATGAAGGGGTTCCCGGGTAGGTGGTGGCAAACGCCACACCGGCTTCAATTGCCCCTCTGGCAATCGCTTCGTTCCCCAGGAGCATGATCTGCTCGCCTGGCTTGTCACGTAATAGTTTATGCATAAGGTCTCCTTATAAAAACTGAAAGCTGCCGCTGGGTTTATGCGTACAATTTTTCTGCATGTTCAAGAGAAGATGCATACCCCTTGAAACCTTCAACCTCCTCACACGAGTGGATAGCGTTTGAAGCGAAGAATCCTTCAACCATGGTTTTCTCCCCATGCCTGATCAATCCCATGAACAAAACCGGTACCAGGCTGATGTTGCCGTTGCCGCTCTGAACCGCATGTTCCAAAGGCTTATCCGTCTGATATACCGCAAATAGTTCCTGCTGGGTGGGCATGATCTGGACAATCTCAGGATGGTGATGATGGTGATGGGAATGTTCGTTGCAGTGGTTACACATGTTTAGCACCTTTCATTGTTATATCGTGTTCAGGCAGTCGCCTTTTCAAACAGCAGGGTGTAGATTCGGGGAATCCCCGCTTTTTTCATTTTTTCCAAAGTGGCTTGGATATCATATGGTATTACCCTGGGTTCGATGTTGTGATTCTCAGGATCCCATATGAGGTATCTAGCTTTATTGTAGCCGTCACGTGGCTGTCCTGTACTTGGGGTATTTATAATATATTTGTATGTTTTTGCAAGCAAAACAATATGTTTTGATAAATTTTTATGGTGGAGGCCATCCGGTGTCAGTTCGTAAACCCTTGACTGGTGGGTGTGTCCGACAAACGAGATTCGCTCGGCCGACTGTTCCATGATACTGGTGATTCGATCGTCAGACAGCCTGAAAATGTATGTGCTCAGGGAGTCTGGAGGGCAACCGTGTACAAACCGTGCATGGTGTCTGAGAAGCACCCGGGGAAGCGAACGGATAAAATCCATTGATCGTTCAGATAAAAGACGGAGATTGATCTGTAACGCCTCTAGTGCAAAGGGGTTGAATGTATGGCGGTATATAGGATCCAGGCATGCCCGTTCATGATTGCCCAGGACTGACAGGACCCGGTGCGTCTCCAAGAGGCGAATCACCTGTTCCGGATCAGGACCGTATCCGATGTTGTCACCCAGGGAGATGATGGCCTGAACCTGCTGGATGGAGATATCTTTCAGTACCGCTTCAAGGGCGTCTGAATTGCTGTGGATGTCTGATATGACGGCAATTCTCATGATCCGGGCCGGAGGAACTGGGCAATCTCCTCACGGGTGAATCCATAAGCGGAATTGCAGTGATGACACCTGAGTTCCACCGGAAACGGCCCGTTCTGGGCAAGGTCCGATAAATCTCTGCCCGGTAGTTTGGACAGGTAGTTGGCCATCTTGTCTTTAGAACACCGGCAGAAAAATTCCACCCGACTGCTGGAAATGAATCGGGGAGACAGGGGCTCAAATCCTTCCAAGACCAGACTTTCAGCACCCTTACCATTGGCAAGAGCTTCTCCGATGGGCTCTACATTTTCCAACAGTGCTTCAGCCATCACCACCTGTTCGTCAGATACACCCGGCAGTGCCTGCAGGAATATCCCTCCCGCGCCTTTGACCCGCTCCTTATTGTCAAAGAAAACGCTCAGATTGAAGCCGGTGGGAATCTGTTCCGATTCCAGATAATAGACAGCCAGGTCCTGTGCCAGTGTCTTGTATTTGAGCTTGATCCTTCCGGAATAGGGCGTAACGGCATCTTCAAGGTACCGGGTCACATTCAGGTCGCCCTCACCGATCAGGTCAGCCAGACTGGAGATCTCATTTGAGGTGGTCGTTGAAATGACAGGATGTTTTAAAAACCCGCGGACTTCGCCAAATACATTGGACTCTACGTCAAGCCCGCCGATGGGTCCGTCACATTTGATCTGGATACTGATCCTGTCTTTTCCTTTGAGGCCTGAGGCCATCAGGGAGGCGGCAATATAGGCCTGTCCCAGGACCAGTGTTTCAATGCTTCCCAGTTCATGGTTGGCCTGCATTTCATTCACCAGGCGTGTGGCTTTGACAACCGCACCGCGGATCATGTTGTCCGCCATCACGAACCGGTGGACTTTATCCTCAATAGAGGCTTTTAAAAGGGCTTTTACATCATGGTTGAATATATCTTTTTTAATCATTTTTGGATCGGTCTTTGAAGAGTTGTTCTTAACTTATCGGGTCGACAGCTATCTTTTTAATGAATATTATTCAGGTTTTAATCCGGGCGTTTCAAAGTAAAGCTAACTTCTGTCAAAGCTCCGGTACTGAATCGCCTGGGCAACGTCCATGCTGCATATATTAACACGTTTCTCCAGATCTGCAATGGTGCGGGCGACTTTTAACACAGAATGATAGGCCCTTGCAGAAAATCCAAGGGTATTCACCGCCTTTTCGAGCAGCATGCCCGAATCTGCATCCAGTTTACAGTGTCTGCTCAGCATCTCATTATTCATACCGGCATTACAGGATATCGGTGTGCCCTTGAAACGCTCTGCCTGAACGGCGCGGGCAGCCTCCACACAAAAACGGATCGATGCAGAGCCTTGGTTGTTGGTTTTTGTTGAGGACAGTTGCTTATAGGACACCTTAGGTACTTCAATCTGGATATCGATACGATCCAGGAGCGGCCCGGACAGTTTTGCCCGGTATTTTCGGACCTGGGGCTGGGTGCAGGTGCATGGTTTAAGGTCGCTGTACAGGAATCCACAGGGACATGGGTTCATGGCACAGATCAGCATCACCCGTGCCGGAAATACTGCTGAGAAGCCGGCACGGGCAATAGTGATTTCTCCGTTCTCAAGGGGCTGCCGCAGCACTTCTAAAACGTTCTTTTTGAATTCCGGCAGTTCGTCTAAAAACAGAACGCCATGATGTGCCAGACTGATTTCCCCGGGATCAGGCGCTGAACCTCCCCCGATCAGGCCGGCATCGGAAATCGTGTGGTGCGGAGACCTGAACGGCCGCTGGCTGATCAGGGGAGTGTCATTTCCGGTCATTCCCTGGATGGAATAGATCCGTGTTACCTCCAGTGCCTCATCAAAAGAGAGTTGTGGCAGTATGGTGGGAAGTCGTTTGGCCATCATACTTTTTCCTGAGCCGGGTTCTCCACTCATGATCAGGTGATGCCCACCGGCTGCGGCTATTTTCAGTGCCGTTTTTGCGTGCTGTTGGCCCTGGATGTCAGAGAAATCGACTGGGTGTGTATCACTTAGCTTTTTTGCCGAAATATCCTTCAAGGGGACGCAGGGTTCAATCGTTTCGTGACCGGTAAAAAACGCCACAATCTGGGACAGGTGTCTGACCGGGTAGACCTCAATGCCGTTTACTACTGATGCTTCATTCCTGTTTTCAAAAGGAACGAAGAGTTTCTGGATTTTATTTGTTCTAGCTGCAAGGGCCATGGGGAGGACGCCGTTGACGCCCTTGACGTGTCCATCCAGTGATAACTCGCCGATAAACATGCACGCTTCAAGTTCCGGGCCGGGTATCAGGTTTGAGGCGGCCAGGATGCCAACAGCCACCGGCAGGTCCAGGCCTGTTCCCTGTTTCTTGATATCAGCAGGTGCCAGGTTAATGACCACGCGATCCGGTGGGAATTGATACCCGCAGTTATTCACTGCGGTCTTAACCCTTTCCCTGCTTTCACGCACGGCTGCCTGGGGAAGACCGACCATGTGAAACACCGGCAGGCCATATGAAATGTCGGTCTCCACATCAATCACGATTCCGTCAATTCCCTGGAGTGCACCGGATTTTACCTTTGAAAGCATAGATTTTCCTCACCAAGCGTTAAATCTAAATCACGATATGGGATAAGTATCAGAAAATCAAACCAAACCAAAGAAATTTCTCAATTACTTTGATTTCATTACTGAAATCAGATATATATAGAAAAAAATTGAGTAACAACAAGGTAGTACTTATCTGACATGGCAAAATATTATATGCAGCGGACACTCTCCCAACCGGTATCCTACGAGGGTGTTGGGGTTCACTCCGGGAAGGTGACCCATATGACCATCCACCCGGCCAAGGAGAATCATGGCATAAAGTTCAGGCGGGTGGATCTTCCGGGAACCCAGGATATCCAAGCCCTGTTCAAGCATGTGGTGGATACGAGTCTGGCCACCGTTATCGGCACGAATGGTGCCATTGTATCCACCATTGAGCATTTGATGGCCTCGTTTGCAGGTCTGGGCATAGACAATGCCTTGGTCGAGATCGATGATTATGAGATGCCGATCATGGACGGTTCGGCAAGGGAATTCACCCTGAAACTGGCTGATGCCGGTATTGAAGCACAAGGTGTGGCCAGGCATTTTTTTATCGTCAAGGAAAATGTGGAGATCAAGGACCAGGATAAGTATGTCATTGCCCATCCGGAAAACCGGTTTAAGATCACCTGCAGCATCGATTTTGACCACCCGCTGATCGGGACTCAGACCCTTTGCTATGACAGCACCCGCAACAATTTCAGACAGGATATCAGTCAGGCCAGGACGTTCGGGTTTGTCCGGGACCTGGATTACCTGAAAATGTTCAGCCTGGGCAAAGGGGGGAGCCTTAAGAATGCCATTGTCATTGATCAGGATAAAATACTGAATGCCGAAGGCCTGAGGTATCCGGATGAATTTGTCAGGCATAAACTGCTGGACAGCCTTGGTGATTTTGCCCTTCTCGGAATGCCTATCCAGGGGCATATCATGACCCATAAATCAGGGCACACGCTGAATCACCTGTTTATTAAAAAGCTGCTCGAGGAAAAGGATGCGTGGGAAACCGGCCCGGTTGAGTTGCATTAAAATCAAAATTGGACAACAGTCGATGATCCGCATGATTCATATTCTCCTGTGCGTAGTATCGCTGATGTGCCTGCTGATATCCGCTCCTGCGGCCCGTGCGGATGATAATGCCGTACTTAAGAATATCAGGCTGGCCAATACGCGGGATGATCTGATTGCATACTTTGAAGTGGACGGAGCGTTTACTTCCAAAATCAACCAGGCCGTATTAAATGGGATCCCAACCACATTTTCATTTTATATCTATCTGTACCATGACCAGGAGACCTGGTTCGACACAAAAATTGGAGATGTTGAGTTTAAATCCACGGTACAATACAACACCCTGAAGAAGGAGTTCACCGTATACAGGCCCTGGAAACCGGGCAAGCCCGTGGTGACCAAATCATTCAATGAGGCCAAGCTTCTGATGACACGAATCAACAATGTCCGGGTGGCCCGCATAAGCGATGTGATCAAGGGTGAAAAGTATCAGATCCGGATCAAAGCGGAACTGGATAAGGTCACCCTGCCGCTGTACCTGCATTACGTGTTGTTTTTCGTGTCATACTGGGATTTTGAGACAGACTGGTATCTGATTAACTTTATTTATTGAATCCGCCCTGAGGGACACGTTCCCGTCAAGATACAGGACATTTACATTCATCATGGAAAAAACGATTCCGGATCAGCCAAGGCAGACCCAAAGCAAAAAGAGTCAGGTGGTTCTTATCGTGGTGATCCTGCTGGCGGTGGGCGTGTTGACCTTTATAGAAACACGCATCACCAATTTCGGGAGTGATTTTCCGGTATCCAGCACGGTACTGATGTTTATCCTGATCAACCTGAACCTCCTCTTACTGCTGTCGTTGATCCTGCTGGTATTTAGAAATCTGGCAAAACTGTATTATGAGAAAAAGAAAAATATCCTCGGGACCAAACTGAAAACCAGATTGACAGCAACATTCATCACATTGTCTTTGCTGCCCACCAGTGTTCTCTTTTTTTTCTCCATCCATTTTATCTCAACCTCCCTTGCATTCTGGTTCAATGCACCGGTCGAACAGACGCTTGAGAGTTCATTGTCGGTAGGGCAGAAATTATATGAGTACATTGAAAACAAAGATGTCTTTTTTATCCAGCGGGCAGCATATCAGATCGATTCAAGGAAGCTGTACCTCAAGGAAAATTATGAAAAATTGTCGAGATATACCCAGGTGGTGCAGCGGGCATTCAACCGGAGCGCCGTAGAGGTTTATTCTTCCGAGGCCAAGCGGATCAGCCTGTCACTGGATACTGCTCTGGAAAGTCAGCATTTCGGGCTTTTGACCAGTGATGAACTCACCAACATTCCCATTGATGCGGACACCAGAACCATCACCCAGGAGCTGACCGCCGGTGAACTGGTCCGGACCGTATCACCGATCCCGTATGGGGAGAATCCTGAAAACGCCAAGGCGTTCCTTGTCATGACGACCTGGATCCCATTGGATCTGTCAGAGGATCTCAAATCAATATCCAAGGGGATTCAGGAATACCACCAGCTTAAACTTGCCAAGAAACCGGCACAGATATCCAATTACATCGCCCTGACCATTGTTGCACTCCTGGTGATCTTTTGTGCCATCTGGTTCGGGTTTCATCTTGCCAAATCGATCACCATCCCGCTAACCAAGTTTGCAGAAGGCACCCAGCGGGTATCTAAGGGCGATTTGAATTATCAAATCGATTTTGAAACCGATGATGAGTTGGGAACCCTGATCAAGAATTTCAACAGCATGACCAAAGAGCTGGCATTGGGGAGGGAGCAGCTGGCCCTGTCCGGAAAAATGCTCCAGCAGCAGTATGCCGAGCTGGAAAAGAGCCGGCAGTATATGGAGGTGGTCCTGAAAAATATTTCTGCCGGTGTCATCTCCATAGACAGTAGAGGCAGGATCGCCACCATGAACAAGGCCGCAGAATCCATGCTCAGTATCAACAGCCGTGATATCCTGAACCAGGATTATCGAAGTATTCTCAAGGGCAGCTACCTGGCGGTGGCACAGAAAATCACCAATAAGGTGGCCGCAGGACTTGAAAGCGATGAGTTCCCATTGGCTGTGTCCATTGAGGGAAACCCCAAGCATTTGTACATCCATTTTTCCATATTGAAAGATGACACCGGTAAGGATATCGGATTTGTCCTGGTGTTCGATGACTTGACCGAACTGGAAAAAGCGCAGAGGATGGCTGCATGGCGTGAGGTGGCACGGAGAATTGCCCATGAGGTGAAAAACCCGCTGACACCGATCAAGCTGTCTGCACAGCGGCTCAAGCGTAAATACGGAGAGCAGGTGAATGATGAGATTTTCGATTCATGTACCAAGACAATTGTGGATCACGTGGACCTGATTCGAAATCTGGTCAATCAGTTTTCCACGTTTGCCAAATTTCCGGACACCAATATGGCCAAGTGCCGTATTGACACATTGATAGAGGAAACCATGGTCCTGTATCGTGAAGGGCTGGAGAATGTGGATATGCGGGCGGTCTACTCTGACAACCTTCCGGTGTTGAATCTGGATCCCCAGCATATGAAGCAGGCATTTATCAATCTTCTGGACAACGCCATCTCTGCCATCAATAAAAAAGGCAGCATTACCATCGATGTCTCCCACGACCCGATTCTGAAAATGGTAAGAATAGAGATTGCGGATGATGGGAAAGGCATATCTGATAAAGAGAAAACCAAGCTGTTTGAGCCCTACTTTTCGACGAAGCGGTCAGGTATGGGACTTGGGCTGGCCATTGTCAGTTCCATTATATCAGATCATCATGGGGTGATCCGTGTACAGGACAACAAGCCTAAAGGAGCAAAATTTATAATTGAACTCCCGGTATCCTGACCGGTTGAGTTAAAGCAATAGGAGTACGCATGTATCCAGCAGTATTAATTGTTGATGATGAAGCCACCATAATCGAGTCCCTTGAGGGGATTTTGTCGGACGATGGATTTGAAGTGATGCACGCCCATAACGGGTATGAAGCATTAAAGCAGATTGAAAACAGGTCCCCTGATATTGTCCTGCTGGATATCTGGATGCCGGGCATGGACGGGATTGAAACCTTAAAAGAGATCAAAGAGGAGTATCCCAGCCTTCCTGTGGTGATGATCACAGGTCACGGCAGTATCGAATCTGCCGTGGACGCCACCAAGTCTGGTGCCTATGATTTTCTTGAAAAGCCGTTGTCCATAGACAAAGTGATTGTCACCATCAACAATGCCCTGGATTTCAGGCGGCTGGAAGAGGAAAACAAATACCTGAGAAAGAAAACCATTGAGCGGAACTCCATAAACGGCACCAGCCCGGCAGTCCAGAAGTTGTACCAGGATGTAATGAGCGCCGCACCCAGCGATGCCTCCATATTTATTTTCGGAGAGAATGGTACGGGAAAAGAACTTGTTGCCCGAACCATACATCAATTCAGTACGCGGCCGGAAGAACCGTTTATCATTATTAATTGTGCGGCAATCCCTGAAGAAAATCTTGAAAGCGAACTGTTTGGTCATGAAAAAGGGGCCTTTGCCCAGGCGACATCCAAGATGAAGGGTAAGTTTGAACTGGCAGCCAAGGGTACATTGTTTCTGGATGAAATCGGGGATATGAATCTCAATACCCAGGCCAAAATTCTCAGAACCCTTGAATCGAAGACATTCCAAAGGATTGGCGGTGGACGGGACATTCAGATGGATGCCCGCATCATTGCCTCGACCAACAAGAATATCGAAGAGGAGATCAAAAATAACCGCTTCAGGGAGGAGTTGTTTTTCAGGCTAAATGTGATTCCCATACATGTACCGGCCCTGAGGGAGCGGAAAGAGGATATCCCCATGCTGGTTGACATTTTTCTTAAAAAAGCCGCACAGGCGGAAGGCCAGGTTAAAAAGAGCCTGGCGCCGGAAGCCATGGAGCTGCTTGTCCACAACGACTGGAAAGGGAATGTCAGGGAACTTAAGAACCTGGTGGAACGGTTGACCATCATGGTGCACAAAGAGGTCATCGATGCCTCAGATATTCCGGCGCCCTATAACCCGGAGTTTTCCAGCCCGGATGGCAGGGAGCGGCGGCAGATCTTCAGTATTGAACGGCTTGAGGATGCCATGGCAGCCTTTGAAAAAGAGTTTGTAAGATGCAAGCTTGCCGCAGCCGGGGGGGATACCGACCGGGTGGCACAAAGGATCGGGGTGACACAAGCGCATGTGATCGAGCTGACAGGCAAAGGGTCTGAATCATGAATGGCGTTTTCCGGTCTTCATAGCGGAGTGTGAACACGATGCGGATCATCAGTGGGCGACACCGGGGGAGGAAGCTCAAGCGTCCTGAAAACTATGATATCCGGCCAACGTCAGACCGGGCAAGAGAGGCTGTTTTCAACAGCCTGGGAACCAGGAGTCAGGGCGCCCGGGTTCTGGACCTTTTTGCCGGCACCGGCGCCATGGGTCTTGAAGCGATCAGCCGCGGTGCAAAGGAGGCCATATTCATTGACAGTTCACCCCTGGCCTGCCGGATCGTTGAAGAGAATATCCGCCGATGCCGGGAAGAGGATGTGTGCCAGGTGCTCTGCCTGGACATCTTGGATATCCGGCCTTTGAAGATACCAAAAGGCCCGTATGATCTCATTTTTATGGATCCCCCATATGAGCAAGGGTTTTTGGGGCAGGTGTTCCGCCTGGCCTGGTTCAGGGAACTGATGCATCCCGACACGGTCATCGTTGCCGATCATTCAATCAAGGAGAATCCCTTTGCGGAGATGAAGGGGCTTGACATCTTACGGCAAAAAAAATACTCAAAGTCATTTGTTACCTTTTTGAGGAATCGATCAATTTAACATCACAACCAAGGGGAAGACTGCTGATGAGTAAGAATATCAAAATTGCTGTATACCCGGGATCATTTGATCCGTTTACCAACGGGCATATCGATATTGTTGAGCGGGCGTTGAAGATTTTTGATCAGGTCATTGTGGCTATATTGAACAACCCCTCTAAAAAAGCGCTTTTCACTGTCGAGGAACGGGTTGAAATGATTAAGAAGAGTTTCAATAATGGTGAGAATGTGACGGTTGATGCATTTGACGGCCTTCTGGTGGATTATGCCAGAATGCAGAATGCAACAGCAGTTATTCGGGGTATGCGGGCGATTTCCGATTTTGAGAGTGAATTCCAGATGGCATTGATGAACCGGCGGTTGTGCAGAGAGGTGCAAACGATATTTTTAATGACCGGTCTGCGATGGATCTTCACCAGTTCTTCCATCATCAAAGAAGCTGCTCAGTTCGGGGGAGATATCACCGGGATGGTCCCTGTATTTGTGAAACAGAAACTTAAAGAAAAATTTCCAAAGATGAAGGAATAATCTCAAGTGGATTTGTGGCAGATTAAAATATTTACCAAGGTGGTTGAAACCAAGAGTTTTTCAAAAGCCTCTGAAGAGATCCACCTGTCCCAGCCAACGGTCAGCTCACATATCAAAGAGCTTGAAGCCTACTTTAACTGCCGATTGATCGACCGCCTGGGCAAAGAGTCGGTTCCGACCCGGGCGGGGCAGATCCTGTATGAATATGCCACAAAGCTTCTTGATCTGGAAAACCAGACCAAGGAAGCCATATATGATTTTCTGGGAAAAATAAAAGGCACCCTGCATATCGGCGGGTCCACCATCCCTTCAAGTTATATTATCCCCAAGCTGATCGGTCCTTTTAAACAGAGATTTGATGAGATCTCAATTGCAGTGTCTGCCGGTGACACCAGTCAGGTGACAGGAGATATTCTCAGCGGGAAAATTGAGATCGGCATCGTGGGCGCTGCAGTGGATCATCCCCAGCTCACCCAGGAAAAACTGCTTAAAGATGAGATGCGTTTGATTGTTCCCAAGGATCATGATTGGGCCGGGCGAAATGAGATCGACATCAAGATGCTTTTAGGGCAGTCGTTTATTGCCAGGGAGGAGGGCTCCGGCACCTGGTCTACCATCTCCAGGGCTTTGGAGGAGGCAGGTGTTGGCATGGAAGATCTGAATATCAGTGTCACCTTTGGAAACACAGCTTCAGTTATCCAGGGAATACTCAATCAAGTCGGGGTTTCCATCCTGTCGAGCATGGCTGTGGAGGATCATGTGGCGTTTGGCCATCTGTCATCACTGACGGTCAGGGGCCTGGATCTGACCCGTCATTTCTACCTGACCTATCACTCCCGGCGGGAGCAGTCACCTGTCTGCCGGGAGTTCATTAACCATGCGCATCAGTTCATAAAATAGGCAGATCCATACCGAACGGTTTACAGGAAAAGCTTCATTGGTTCGATATATTTTGGATCTTCCGTATCGATGACGTGGATATTGGATATTATCCTTGTACAGTCGCCGCTTGTGTTCAGCAAATATGGTATATGGATATCCACCTCGGGAAAGTAGAAGAATCCCTTCTCCTGGTTCATGAACCTGAAATCGCATGCACAGGCCAGTATGTCACCATTGCCGAAGGCATGTCCGTTAATTGCTGCAATCACAGGTACCGGGAAATGGAGGCACTTTTTAAACAGATCATTACAGGCGAATTTTAACAATTACCCTGAAGCCGGGTGATTCCCCCGCAGGACTTGTGAATCCGGGGGAAAATCTGATTGACAAGCAAGGGTATTTTTGTTTAGGGTTTCCATTGACATCCGCATTTAAAACTAAAGGCGGTTTAATTTCTTTTTTTAGTTAGGAATACGCCATGATAATCGGACTTGATGTTGGCGGTACGCACACAGACGCAGTTCTTCTGAGCGAAAACGGCCTTGAGCACAAAATCAAGGTGGCCACAGATTCTTCCAACCTTTTCAATTCGGTTCTGACAGGCCTGACCGACCTTTTAGAAGGAAGAGATCCGGATTCGATCAACCGGATTGTGATCTCCACCACGTTAACCACCAATGCCATTGTTGAAAAGAACCTCGATCCCGTAGGAATAATTGTTTCTGCCGGCCCGGGCATAGACCCCGAAGCGTTCAGGACCGGAAAACACTATTATCCGGTTTCAGGTTCGATCAACCATCGGGGCAGGGAAACTCAGCAGGTCAATGAGCGGCAGATTGAAGATATTGCTTTGGAATTGAAAAAAGCCGGTGTGGAGTATGTGGGTGTGGTCAGTAAGTTCTGTGTCAGGAACCCGGCCCACGAAATTCTGATCAAACGAATCCTGAACAAATACTTTAAAAAGATATTCCTGGGTCATCATGTGTCGGGGAACCTGAATTTTCCAAGGCGGATTGCGACCACACACCTGAATGCGGCAGTGTTTGGCAAGCACAAATCCTTTTTCGAAGCCGTGAAGGCCTCTCTGGAAGAAAAAGGGTTGAAAGTGCCGATACAGATTTTGAAAGCAGACGGCGGCACCATGACCCTTGAATCTTCCATGCAGTTTCCCGGTCAGACCATCCTTTCCGGACCGGCAGCCAGTATCATGGGCGCTATCCCCCACTCGGAAGAGAATCAGGATACCATTGTCCTGGATATTGGCGGCACCACGACCGACTTTGCCGTCCTGGTTAACCAGGTCCCGCTGCTGGAACCGGTCGGTATCCGCAGGGGGCGGTACAAAAGCTTGATCCGGTCCCTGAGAACCCATTCCAAAGGGATTGGCGGCGATTCCGTCATTCATGTGGTTGATGGTGAATTAGCGATCGGGCCCAAAAGAGAGGGGCCGGCCATGGCATTTGGCGGGCCGTTACCCACACCCACGGATGCACTGGTGATGTTGGGCTTGATGGATATGGGTGACAAGGCCAAGTCGGAGGCGGGGATTGAGTCCATTGCATCAGCCCTGAACCTGTCTTTGGAAGATACGGCCCATAAGATTATAGATACGACCTGTTCAATGATTCTGGATCGAGCCAGGATGATGGTTGATCGGATTAACCAGAAACCGGTATATACGGTCCATGATTTTCTCGAAGGATATAAAATATCTCCTGAAAAAATCCTGCTGCTGGGTGGACCGGCCAAGTATTTTGCACCCAGGATTCAGGAGCTTTCTGGTATCAAGACTGAAGTGGTTCCGGCATTTTCCGTGGCCAACGCAATCGGGGCGGCAACCGCCAGAACCACGTGTGAAGTATCATTGTTCGCCGATACGGAACAGGGGATCACCAACGCCCCTGAAGAGGATTTTGCTGAGCCCATTTCAAAATCCTATTCCGAGGATGATGCCGTGGAAACCGCGTATAACCTGCTCAGGGAGAAAGCGTTGAATACAGGTGCGGATCCGGAAAACATCGATGAGGTAGAGGTTGTCGAGTTTCAACAGTTCAATATTGTCAGGAATTTCTCTCCCAGGGGAAAGATATTCAGGACCAAAATACAACTTAAGCCCGGCCTGATAAAGGGATTTGAGACAGTTTGCAAACAGATTGAGAGGGAATAATGTTACGTGCAGCCAATAAAACCGGACTGGTTTTCTTCCCGGCATTTGATTGGGCCATTGACCCCACACACCCGGAACGTGAGGAACGGCTCCTTTATACCCAGGACCAGGTGTCTGAAGAAGGTGTGTTTGATATCGAGGGGATCATCGAATACAAGCCGGATATGGTGACAACTGATGAAATCAGGCGGGCCCACTTCTGTGTTCCTGACGAGAATTCCATTATCACCGAATCTCACCTGATCAGTGCCGGCGGGGCCATTGCCCTGGCCAATGCCGTGATGAACAAGGAGGTGGATAGAGGGTTCGCCCTGGTACGGCCGCCTGGACATCATGCCATGCGGGTGGCCCATGGGGGCAGAGGATTCTGTCATATCAACATCGAAGCCATCATGGTGGAGTATCTGCGCTCCCGTTATAATATCAGAAAAGTGGCCGTGATCGACACCGACTGTCATCATGGGGATGGATCCAATGATATTTTCTGGCATGACCCGGATGTGTTGTTTATCTCCCTCCACCAAGACGGTCGGACCATGTATCCGGGATCGGGTTTTCCCAGTGAGCTTGGCGGTCCCAATGCCAAGGGGTATACGCTCAATATTCCCCTGCCCCCCGGCACATCCGCCGAGGGGTATCTCTACGTGATCCAGAACACCGTGATGCCGATCCTAAAGGAATTCAACGCGGATATTGTGGTCAATTCCGCAGGGCAGGATAACCACTACACCGATCCCTTGACCAATATGAATTTTTCCGCCCAGGGATATGCCGAACTGACCAGCCTGCTCAAACCGGATATTGCCGTACTTGAGGGCGGCTATTCCATTGAAGGTGCCTTGCCGTATGTCAATCTGGGAATCATTCTTGCCATGGCCGGACTGGACTATAAAGGGGTGGTTGAACCGGACTATAATCCGGAGAAACTCAAACAATCCGTCAGTATCACGGATAAGATCAAAAAGACGGCTGACCTGATTCACTCCTATTGGAACAAGCGGGATCAATTACGGCTTGAGGCCGGTGAGCATGGTGATATACAGACGCGCCACCGGGAGATCTTCTATGATACGGATAATATATTTGAGCGGCAGAAAGAAAGGGTGCGGGTCTGTCATGACTGCGGCGGCTGCTTTGAGATTGAATCCCACGCCACACCCGGAAATCATATTCTGGCCGTCCATATCCCCTTAAATGCATGTGATGCCTGTATCGAAAAGGGGTATGCATTTTATGATCAGGCAGATAAGCACGGTTTCCATCGGGTATTCTTACAGGACCGGACAAAAGATATTTATGAGATCAAGTGAGTATTCCCTTTGATCAGCGGCACGTAAACCTGGTTAAGCGGGCAGAAGTGATCGATGCTATCCGTTGCTTTTTCAAGGGTTTAGGATACCTTGAAGTTGAAACACCGATCAGGACCAGGGAGATCATACCTGAAGCACACATCGATCCGGTGGCTTCAGGGAACTGGTATCTGCAGGCGTCCCCTGAGCTTTGCATGAAGCGGATGCTGGGTAGCGGTTGTGGCCCGATTTTTCAGATTTGCAAGGTGTTCAGGCAGGAGGAGCGGGGAGAACGGCATCTGCCGGAACTGACATTGCTGGAGTGGTATACCCCTGACAGTACCTATCTGGATATCATGAACCAGATCCGGGATATGGTCCGGTATGTGGCCGGAAAACTGCAATGCAAAGGTAAACTTCCATATCAGGGTCAGGTGATTGATCTTGACGCGGACTGGGAGCGCCTGACGGTTCAACAGGCGTTTAAAAGCATTGCTTCCAGGGATGTGGATGAAACACTGGAAGACGGCTCCTATGATGAGGTGATGGCGTTTGATATCGAGCCCGCCTTAGGGAACCGGGTGCCCTGCTTCTTGTATGATTACCCGGCATCTCAAGCGTCGCTTGCCCGGTTAAAGCCTGGGAGCAGGACGATTGCACAGCGCATGGAGTTTTATATCGCCGGGTTGGAACTGGCCAATGGGTTTACCGAGTTGACCGATCCCCATGAGCAGATGAGTCGGTTCAAGGGTGAAATCCAGCACAGGCAGCAGTTGGGGAAACCGGTCGCCGGCATGCCGGAAAAATTTTTGAATGATCTTGAGCACATGCCCCCGGCGTCCGGTGTTGCGTTTGGCATTGACCGGCTGGTCATGCTGTTCTGCAATGCCTCAACCATTGATGACGTGGTGTCATTTACGCCTGAGATGTTGTAAGTTTATTTTAAAAACAGGCTGATGACGGCAATCAGCAGTACGACAAATACAAAGAATATCAGGCCTGATATCAGTGAAGAGATCAATACTTCCGAAACCAGCGTGACGGATTTATCAGGAAGTGCCGCATTATAGGTTTTAAACATATTAAACACAAAGATATACGCGGCAACCCCGATGGGGGGGATGGGTAAAAAATACCTGAGCACATCACCGGATAAAAGGTGTTTGAACAGGTACAGCAACACACCTGAAAGCAGCATCAAGAGCCCGGATATGGCGATGGCAAGGATATTTATCTTCAGGATACTATTGTCCATGGGATGCCTCATTTAGTATCGGGTATTAGAATCTGAACTCCGGTTTTTTATATATTGTTTTAATGTAGTTGACAATGACAACCTTTGCACAGCTTCAGGAAATCAAGGATGCCGTTAACTAAATTCAACCAGAAAGTCGGGGCCTTCCAGCGCAAGATTCAGTCGCTCAAGGATGCTCAGGCGTTGAATCACACCCTCTTCGATATCGCAAGTGCCGTCAATACCACCCGCAATCTGGAAGAGCTGTATGAAAGGATATATGCCGCTTTAAACCGTTTGATCACGCTGCCTAATTTTTTTATTGCCATTTTCAACCCAAAGAAAGGGCTGATCGAGTTTGTATATTGCATTGACCAAAAGTGTAAATATGACCCGATTGTTGAGGATCTGGGTAATCCGCGATCACTCACCGGACAGGTGATCGCTGCCCAGAAACCCCTTCTGTTTGATGAAGCATATTTGCTGGAGCGTGAGCGGCGCAAAGAGGTGATTGGTGAAAGACCGCGGGTGTGGCTTGGGGTACCTTTGATCGTGAGACAGGATGTGATCGGTGCCATTGCTGTACAGGATTACGCTGACCCGGATTATTTTTCCAAAAAAGAGATGGATCTTCTGACGGCCGTGTCAGACCAGATTGCGATTGCCATTGAGCGTAAGCAGATACAAGAAGCACTTGAAAAGAATGTGCGAACCCAGCGGCTGATTACAGAGCACACCAGCTCTATGATTGCGATTGTCAATCGAGAGGCCGTATACGAGTATGTGAATCCGGCGCACAGTACCCTGGGGTATATGCCAAAAGACCTGATCGGGCGATGCAGTTTTGATTTCATCTATCCTGAGGATGTGAATCAACTTATGACGCTGCTTGATAAAGCGATAAAGCAAAAAGTGATGAAAGCCTATGCCAAGTTCAGGTTCAGAAACAAGAACGGTATTTTTCATTATATTGAAGGGACCTTTGACCCGATCAACGACGAAGAAGGGCAACTGGAAAAAGTGATCTTTGTGGGTGAAGATACCACCACACGCCGGCAGACAGAAAAAGCACTGGAGGAAAGTGAGGAAAAATTCCGGCTCATATTCCAGACAACACCGGATGCCATAGTCATTACCCGCCTTGAGGACGGGATGATTGTTGACGCCAATGAAGCGTTCCTTAAGGGGCTGGGCATCAGCCGGGAGGACCTGGTGGGCAAATTCTCGCATGAGATGGGGGTATGGGAGAGTCCTGAGAAAAGAGAGTCGTTCATCAGCCGTTTAAAACGGGATGGTGAAGTGGTCAATTTTGAGATGACACCCACCATCATGGGAAGACAGATTCCCGCACTATTGTCATCCCAGATATTGAATCTGAGTAATGAACCCCATATTATTACCATTGCCCGGGATATGACTGAATACAAGACCCTGGAGGCTGAGCTTCAGCAGAGAAGAAAAATGGAATCCATCGGGACGCTGGCTGCGGGAATCGCCCATGATTTCAATAATCTTTTGGCAGGAATCATGGGTAACCTGGATCTTCTGGCCATGGACAAGCCCGGGTTTGACTCCGAACACCAGGAGAATATTGAAAATGCGATCACATCTTCAAAACGGGCCTCCAAACTGATCAAACAGCTCCAGGTGTTTGCAAAAAGCTCGGGCAGCCAAAAGGCCAGTGTTGACCTGTATAAGATTGTGAAAGACGTATTGGATATTGTCAGCCAGACCACCAATCCCATGATCCGGAAATCATCCGATCTGGTTGAAAATCATTTTTTTGTCAACGGGTATGAAGACGAACTCCACCAGGTGGTCATGAATCTTTGCGTAAACGGGATTCAGGCAATTGAAGAGAAAAACGAGCTGGGCGATGAGGTTATCGAGATTACCGCAGCCCCTGTAACTCCAGATGATGACCATTTCTCACTATTGCCTGATGACCGCTTTATCCATATCCGCTTCAGGGATACGGGGCCCGGCATGGATAAAGAGACCCGTGAGAAAGCGTTTGATCCCATGTTCAGCACCAAGCAGATGGGTGACCGAAGGGGCCAGGGGCTGGGCTTGGCAATTGTTTACAATATTATTACACAAAAACATAATGGATATATTTCTATTGAAACTCAAAAAGGGCATGGAACGATTTTCCATATATATCTTCCCATGGCTGAGAAAAAAAATATGACAGTCATCCCTCCCAAGGACACCCCAGGCGGCCAGGAGACCATCCTGGTCATTGAAGATGAAAAGATGGTCCGAAATGTAGCGGTCAAGTCACTTAAGCTGTTCGGGTATCGTACCCTTGAGGCGGAGGACGGAGAGGAGGGGTTGCAGTTGTTCAGGGATCATCGTCCATCCATTGACCTGGTCCTTCTGGACCTGATTATGCCCAGAATGTCAGGAACCAAAGTGTTTAAGAACATACTTGAGATCGATCCGTCCATGAAGGTGATCATCGCGTCGGGCCAGATCAGTGACCAGGATCAGACAGACCTGCTTGGCCGGGCCCATGCACATATCTCAAAACCCTATCGGATTCAGGAACTGAAAAAAATCGTTCGTCAGGTACTTGATATCTGACCCTTTGAGTTAATCCCCTGCAGGTTTGATAAACATAAACATGATGAGACTGCCGGCAGCACAGAACAGGAGTGCTGTAATGGCTTGTGAAAATGATTCCGGTAGAATGTTGATGTTTGAGAAAACTTGGGCATTTTCAATGACGGCAATGGATCCGTTGAGCCGCACATACTGATGGGTAATGGTGAAAGCTTTTTTAAACGGCCACAGGGCGTAAAGCGATCCGGCCATCAGACCCAGGAGAAATGACACTGTTGCATCGTGGTATCGTTTGAACACATACGTGACAAACCGGGAGAAAAGAAGAAGCCCCAGGATCATTCCAAAGGCGAAGGCCGTTAGAAAAAAGACACTGTCCAGGCTGAGCCGTTTCAGTTCTGATATGGCGCCTATCACGGTGTAATACTGCCCTAGAAGTATCAGAACCAGTGAGCCGCTGATCCCCGGCAGCACCATGGCCGAAACCGCAACTGCGCCGCAAATCATAATAAACAGGTACTCATCCGGTTCATACTGGTTGGAGAATGAAAAAAAACCTTTGCGGTCGGTGGCTTCATTTACCGCTGTGCCCTGCCCATCAACCCGCGTCTCATGGTATTTTGCTTCATACATCTTTGACTTTTTAACGGCTTTGGCATAGGGATCCACAGCAACCGTTAGAAAAATTGTCAGCCCTGCCCCGATAAGTGCGAACAGGACAAGGAAAACGGTTCTGGACCGGAGCATCTTCATCGGGATGACAATGGATACCAGTATCAGTCCGAAAAAAAGGGCATAGGTAGGACAAAAATGGCTGGCAAGCAGGTACTTAATCAGGGCCGAGAGGCTGACAATGGCAATGGCCGCCCCTGCAGTCAGCTTAAACAGAAAAATGAGATCGTTGTCGCTCAGAAAGGTGAGCAGATTCTTTATCGAACCCGGTGTGAACCTGGATTTAATGATTTGCAGGCACAGAGAAAGGAGCTTGCGGATGGCATCTTTATCAATGGTGTTCAGTGCTGAGAATACACGCCCGTAGAGGTTAAAGATGAGCAGAAAGGTGCCGCCGGAGACGCCGGGAATAATGTTGGCAGCTCCCAGGCAGAAGCCGGTTAAAAGCGCTTTGAGCATCTGTTTATTCGTCCCAGCCGTATTGACCGATCAGCTTGACGAACCTGCAACCTCCCAGATTCAGGGAGTTAATACCATCTTTGGTTTTTTCTATCCGGACCAGTTCCTGGCTCATATGACCACCGACCGGCATCACCAGTTTTCCGCCGATGGCCAGCTGGTCGATCAGCGGCGGCGGGATCTGCCTGAAACCGGCAGTAACAATAATGGCATCATACGGGCTGTGTTCCTTCCATCCCTGGGTACCATCTGAATACTTGGTTACAATGTTATGATACTTCAGCCGGTCAAAAAGTTTTCGTGTCTGGAGGAAAAGGGTCTGATTTCTTTCAATGGTGTACACTTTATAAACGATGTGGGCCAGGATGGCGGCCTGGTAACCGGATCCCGTTCCGATTTCAAGAACCTTTTCATCTCCCGTGAGCTCAAGGCACTGGGTCATCTCCGCGATGATATAGGGTTGTGAGATGGTCTGCCCCTCTCCGATCGGCAGTGGAAAATCACCGTATGAGCTTTCAATGAGGGCCTCGGGCACAAACTTGTGCCGGGGAGCCGTGGACATGGCATGCAGGACTTTCGAGTCTGTGATTCCCCTTGAACTGATCTGGGTTTTCACCATCTCCTGGCGCCAGCGTTTATATTTCAATTCTTCGTTCATCGGCTCTTAATACCAGTAACTGGCGGGGCAGTCAAGAATTGCCATGATTTTTAAACTCGGCTTGATTTTTAATTTCGATGAACGTATTAATAGCCTATGACCAATCTCGGACAGATCGTAAAAGCCATATTGATTTCACTGATTATCTTTTCAGGCGGCAGCTTCGGTTATATGTTTCTGGAAAAGTGGAGTTTTATTGATGCGGCATATATGACAGCCATCACGCTGAGCACCGTCGGGTTCATGGAAGTCCATGAGGTGAGTGATGCCGGGCGGGTGTTCACGATAATTTTGATTTTTTCAGGGGTCGGGTATTTCCTGTATATTGCCGGTGTGATCATACAGTCCATTGTAGAAGGGGAAGTGCAATCCATTTTGGGGAGGAGACGGTTGGATAAACGAATCAGCAAAATGAAAAACCACTATATTGTCTGCGGGTACGGACGTATTGGAAGAACTCTGTGTGAACTGATTAAGGAGGAGTCTTCCAATATTGTGGTGATCGAGAAAAATTTGGAAATGGCCCCATTGCTGGAAGAGGACAAAATGCATTACCTGATTGGCGACGCAGGGGATGAGTCAGCCCTTATCAAGGCGGGAATCGAAAGCGCATCCTTTCTGGTGGCAGCACTGGCCACCGATTCTGCCAATGTATTTCTCGTACTCACCGCAAGGCAGTTAAGTTCCGAAATCTACATCATGGCCAGGGCCGATAACCCGGGAGTGAAGAAGAAGCTTATTGTTGCCGGTGCAAATAAAGTGGAATCTCCGTATGTCATCGGCGCCGTGTCCATGGGACTGCGCTTGCTCAGGCCCAGTGTCAGCTCATTTCTCGATATAGCACTCTCACGGAAGAAGGAGGCGATTCAGATTGAAGAGGTGTTTGTATCCAAGGATTCACATTATACCAATGTGATGCTCAAGGATTCCGGTATTCGTCAGAATTTTAACCTGATCATCATATCCATCAAGAAGGCCTCGGGAGAGATGCTGTTCAACCCGTCCTATGACACCTTGATCGAATCAGGGGATACCGTTATTGTGATGGGTAAAACCCCTGATCTTATCTCTTTCGGTGATGCCGTTAATTCTGATATTGAACCTTAGATCTTATATATAATCTTCTTGTCCGTGATGATGATATCCACGGTATATTTTCTGGATTCCATCTGAATCTGGTCGACCAGCTGATCATCAAAAGCCAGGGATACCTTACGGCAGGTTTCTGGAAGCCGTGTAATCAGTTTGCTGTAGAAGTTGTTTCCAAAACCGATCCGGCCGCCTTTGTCATCAAAAGCCAACCCGGGTATGATGGCAATATCAATATCATCGATATTGATTTTTTTGCACTTTTCCGTGTCAGGTTCCAGCATCCCGTTTTCGCTTTTAATTAGGTCTGTACTGTAACTACTGATTTTATAGAGGTTGATGGCATTTTTCGCATCGGTGAAAGCCGGGAGAACAATCTGTTTTTCTATCTGAAGGGATTTCTTAATAATACTTTCAGTATTGATATGCTGGATCTCGTTGTCAAAGGGAGCGTAAAGGAAAGCCAGCTGGGCCTCCATGAAATTGGCAAACTCAAACAGTTTGTGTTCAATACTGTTATACATGGCGGTGAGTTCTTCATCCGAGTATGATTCAAGGCGTTGGGCAACCTGGGTCAGCTGGCTTTTTTTACTATTTTTCAAATCATCCATCATTACATGTTCCTTTGAGTAAAAATAATGATATTTGGACACATATTATGCACTAGTTGAAAATTGTCAACCTGCAATAATCATTGACTGTTCAGGTGTCTCATGCTATCTGTCTACCTATTGAGTAGTGCGCGTAAACGCCTTTGAAAATGACAGTTGAATAAAAGTAAGGAATACAATGCTTGATATAAAATATGTTCGAGACCATCTGCCTGAGGTAGAAAATGCCGTTAAAAACCGAGGTAGTGATATTGATTTCACGGGGTTCTCCGAGGCTGACAAGAAAAGGAGACAGCTGCTTGCAGAAACGGAAGACCTCAGACACAAGAGGAATACAGTATCCGATGAAATCGCCAGAAAGAAGAAATCCGGAGACGATGCCCAGTCGGAAATTGAGGACATGCGAAAGGTATCAGACCGGATCAAGGCATTAGATAAAGACCTGTCTTCAGTCCAGGAAACGATCGATCAATTTGCCCTGTCCCTGCCGAATATCCCTCATCCCGATGTTCCTGTCGGGCGCGATGAGGATGAAAACCGTCTGGAAAAACAGGTTGGAGAAAAACCGAGGTTTGAATTTGAAATCAAGTCCCATTGGGAAATCGGCGAAAATTTGGGGATTCTTGATTTTACCCGTGCGGCAAAAATTGCCGGCTCTCGTTTCCCACTATATATGAAGAGCGGCGCCAGGCTGGAGCGGGCACTGATCAATTTCATGCTGGACATCCATATCACAGAGCATGGATATACTGAAACCCTGCCTCCGTTTATCGTGAATAAGAACAGCCTGATCGGTACCGGACAGCTTCCGAAATTTGAAGAGGATCTGTTTAAGCTGGAAGGCTGGGATTACTACCTGATTCCAACCTCTGAGGTGCCCATGGCCAATATTTACGGCGGGGAGGTTCTCAAAGAGGACGATCTACCGATCAAGGTGACGGCCTACACCCCCTGCTTCAGGTCAGAGGCCGGTTCTTACGGGAGAGACACCAAAGGATTGATTCGGCAGCACCAGTTCAATAAGGTTGAACTCGTGAAATACACCACACCGGAGAACTCCTATCAGGAACTGGACGCTCTGCTGGCCAATGCAGAAACCATTCTTCAGCGCCTTGATCTTCCCTATCAGGTCGTTACTCTCTGTACCGGGGATATCGGTTTTTCAGCAACCAAAACCTATGATATTGAAGTGTGGATGCCCGGTCAGGACAAGTACAGGGAGATCTCTTCCTGCAGTAATTGTGAGGAGTTCCAGGCCCGACGGGCTAACATCAGATACAGAAGGAAAGATCAGAAAAAGCCGCTTTATGTCCATACATTAAACGGTTCAGGGCTGGCCGTAGGACGGACCTTTGCAGCCATCCTTGAAAACTGTCAGCAGGCGGACGGAACGGTCAGGATCCCGGACGCGCTGGTTCCTTATATGGGAGGCCAAACGGTAATTGAACATGAATCTTGATCTGTTTCCCCAAGATATTCGTCCATGGATCATACCCAGGCCCCAGGGAAAAATGGTTTATGAGTGCCTGGGATGTTCAAAAACCCATTCCATAGAAACCTTGCTGTACGTCTGCCCGGACTGCAATCATGTCCTGATGATCCGGAACGAACAGGATCAGGAGCACCAGTCTATATCGGGCGATCTCTGGCGCCGGATATTTGATTACCGGAAGATGCTCAAAATACCTTCAATGAAAGGGATCTACAGGTATCACGAATTCCTGGGATCCATCATCCCTTTAGAGTCGGTCGTATACCTGGGTGAGGGGCATACCCCCATTGTTGAATCCAACATGCGTCTTCAGGAAAAAGCGGGGTTGAGGTTTTTTTTCAAAAATGACGGCCAGAATCCCAGTGCTTCTTTCAAAGACCGGGGGATGGCCAGTGCATTTTCTGCACTGAAATACTTCATGGACCGGAACATTCTATCCGATGTGATTGCAGTGTGCGCATCCACCGGGGATACGTCGGCGGCAGCTGCTCTCTATGCGGCCTATCTGCAGCCCGGTATCAAATCTGCAGTGCTGCTGCCCCATAAAAAGGTGACCCCTCAACAGCTCTCCCAGCCCTTGGGAAGCGGCGCCAAAGTGTTTGAAATTCCAGGGGTTTTTGACGACTGCATGAAGGTGGTTGAACACCTGGCATCACACTATACCGTGGCATTGCTCAACTCCAAGAACGCCTGGCGGATCTTGGGGCAGGAGTCTTACTCCTATGAGATTGCCCAGGATTTTGACTGGAACCTTGAAAACGTTGTTGTGGTGGTGCCGATCGGGAATGCAGGCAATATTTCTGCCGTTATGAACGGGTTTATGAAATTTTTTCAGGCAGGTATTATCCAAACCTTGCCTAAGATTATCGGCGTACAGTCGGAACACGCCGATCCGGTGTTCAAATACTATTTGGAAGAGAATGAGGAAAAGCGGGAATTCAAACCGGTGGATGTCAAGCCCAGTGTGGCCCAGGCAGCCATGATCGGGAACCCGGTTTCCATGCCAAGGGTGATCAGTCTTGCGCGGCAATATAACCAGATGACCGGAAAGCGGAACGTGTTTGTCTGTCAGGTATCTGAGCAGGAGATTATGGACTGGCAGCTTGAGGCAAACCGCAATGGTCATATCGCATGCACCCAGGGTGGCGAAAGCCTTGCCGGCCTGGTAAAGGCTTATCAAACCAACCTGGTGGGTGCTACTGAAACTGCGGTCGTGGATGCAACAGCCCACGCCATCAAATTCTCTGAATTTCAGAATCTGTATTTTGACGGGCAGATTCCAGATGCCTTCAGGGTAGATTCGAAATCCGAATTTGTCAATCAGCCCAGTCTGGTATCACCATCAGATCCCATGCTGGTACCTACTCAGGAGAAACGGCTTGAAAAAGAAAGGTTTACTGAGTTTGTTCACCAGGTGACTAACCAGATTGCCCAGAATTTAGACTTGAAACAAATTGATGGATAATATCCGAAATAAACTTGTTTATTCACTTATCCTCTCTATTTTCATAGGCGTTGGGGTGCAAAATGCTTTTGCCACAAACAAAGGCATCAAGACATCCATCAAGCGCTATACCATATTCAAATATGAAAACGGCAATGTCATCTGTGAACCATATATTGTGAAGAAAGATGACTGGCTGTATAAAATTTTCAGGAAAAAGGGGGAGATCTCGGAAAAGGATTTTCCCCATTTTCTGGACATCTTTAAAGCGCTGAACTCCAATATCAGTAATATTGATGCAATAGAGCCCGGTCAGAACATCATGATTCCTCTAAAGAAGGTGAAAGAGGAGGATTATAATCAAACCCACCCCGGGATTCTTGACATTCCGGTGATCGAATACGCGACCATGCCGGATATGGCTGATTTAACCGAGTACGTTGATCAATACCAGGTACAATCGGGTGATACCGTCTCAGAACTTCTGGACCGTGCATTCTTAAATGAAGACGGGAGCATTACCAAGGAGGGCATCGAAGCATTCAAGGTGGCGAACCCCCATGTTAAAAATCTCGATCTGATTTATGCAGGATCCTACATTCACCTCCCAGATCCCTCATTATTATCAAAATCCTGGTTTAAATCTGCAATTGAGGGTGATTTAATTCGGGGTGAACCTGAGCAGAACAGCTCGAAACCGGCTGTAAAGCTCCAAAGAAAACAGATTTCCACGAAAGCCCGGGTCAAGAAAATCTCCGCTGCGCAACTGGTCCAACTCAACCGGTATGCGTCCATGATTGGCGGTACACTCAAGCGTTCCGGGAAAATATATTTCCCAAGGAAGGATCAGAAAAGTTATGAGCTTGATCTGGAAGCGTTTCCCATTATTGAAACTCAGGATGGCGAAAAGATACTGCTGATTTCTGAAAAAAATATTGAAAAAGAGCTTCTGGAAAGCATGAAATCATTCTGGAAGCATCTCAGGGTTGAAAAAATTTCAGAGGCAGTCCATAAGGAAAGGCTCATGGCACAGCAGCAAAAGAGCCTGGTGGTCACCGGAACCATTGACAGCAACCTGATGGATAATCATGAAATTGTTAAAAAGCTGCTGGGGTATTCATCCTACGACTATATTCCTGAAATCGACATTCCTTTCACTGTAAATGATGTAGACCTTACCGCCCGGTTCGGACGATTGATCCGTCGACCCGAGCAGCCCGATATTCTGATTAATTTTGGTGATGTCTACGGCTTTGCTCTGGATGAAATCAGAAAGAAAGAATTTGATATTATCCTGGTCAAACCCAACGAAGCGGTTTACGATATTGCTCAGAAACTATTTACCCAGTTGGGATACTCGATCTGGGAAAACCCGACCTTTAAATCCGCACACGGAGTCACCAATATCCCGGGCCTCTATCTGTTCAAATCCAGGCGAAAACTGTTTTTAACGCTTGATCACCTCAGTATTGAAGCCCTTGATCACCTTGAAAAAGAAAACGTTAAACTGATCAGTCTATATAATTAAAAGGATATTCACATGAGAATGAGATGGGTGGTTTCATTAATAATGACTTGTGTTTTGACCGGATGTGCCAGTACAGGCAGCAGCGTGCCAGGACAGAACCAGATCGAAATTGCCAAGGCAGAACAGAAGCTTGGAGAAAGCTACTATCTTGCCGGTCGATATGCAGAAGCACTTAGAAAATTGCTGGATGCAGAGAAGATTATCCCGAACGACCCATTTCTTCAGAACAGCCTGGGCCTGGTATATATGGTCAATGAGCGCTACTCTACAGCCGAGACCTATTTTACCAAAGCACTCTCTATAAAGCCGGATTACATCGTTGCCAAGAATCATCTGGGTGTCACCCTGATCAAACAGGAAAAATGGGATGCTGCCATATCACTGTATGAGGAGATGTCCCAGAATCTTCTCTATGCCTCACAGGAGAACACCTACGCCAATTTAGGGTGGGCCTACCGGGGTAAGAAAGAGTATTCAAAGGCAAAACAGTCCTTTGAAAAAGCGCTTGAGATACGGCCCTGTTTCCCTGTTGCTTCCCATGGTCTGGCAACCGTTTATCTGGATATGCTGCAGCAGGATGAATGTATTCGCTTTCTTAATCAATGTCTTCTGGAATATCCTGAGATGGACATCCTGCACGCTGATCTGGCAAGAGCCTATGAATCAGTGAATGATTTCACGAGTGCCTATGAATCATGGAAGAAGGTGATAGAGCTTAGCCCCCAAAATTCAAGTCTGAACAAGGAGGCTAAGAAAAAAGTATATGATCTTGAGTTACTGCAATGATGTGGATGTCGTCAGGACATTTTCCTTCTGGGTCAGCTGAACAATCTTTGGCGTTAAAAAGATCATCAACTCATTCCGCCGGTCATTTTTAGTATCTGTCCTGAACAACTGCCCCACAATCGGGATATGTTTCAGGTAGGGCACACCTGTCGTTCCTGTGGTGATGCTCTTCTTGACCACGCCACCGATGATAACGGTATCATTGTCATTCACCAATAACTCCGTGTTGGCCTCATTTGTGGTCAATGAGGGTACCCCATTGGTAATCGAGGCAATGTCATTTTTAGTCACCTTGATTTGCATGGCAATGCGCTGATCCGGCGTGACATGGGGGGTAACATCCAAAGCCAGGTCGATGGATTTGAATTTAACCGAAGACCCGCCTGTATCATCGCGCTCAAGGTAGGCATATTCAAGCCCCTGCTTAATGGAAGCCTTTTTGTTGTCAAGCGTGAGAATTCTTGGTGATGATACGATTTTAACGTCACCCTTTGTTTCTGATGCAGCGATCTGTGCATTCAATGAGGTGACCATGGAGCCGAGGATCCGGTAAAAGGTGAAGTTGCCAAAATTGTTTCCCTGGGGCAGGTTCAACGCCACGCTGTAATCGTAATTCTGGCCGGTATAATCGGCACTCTCGTTACGGTTCACAAGCCAGCCAACACCCAGTTCCTTGGTAAAATCATCAGAGACTTCAACCACTTTGGCTTCGATCATGATTTGCGGGGTAACCCGGTCGAGGCGGTAGATGATGCCTTTGGCCTGGGCAATTTTATCCTTGGTGTCAGTAATGATCAGCATATTGGTCCGCTTATCAATACTGAGTTTGCCACGTCCCTTGGTCAGAATTTTATCGATATGGGGTTTGATGTCTTTTGCAGCATCCGAGTAATTGATGGGGATATACTCAGTCACCAGAGGCTCAAGGCTTTTTCGTTCGGCAAGTTCCTTACGCTTGGCAGCAATCATTTCCCTTCTTGCCTTGTCCTCCTTTTTAATGGTTGCTTTTCGTGCAATGCGGAGTACATTTCCTTCCTGGATTTTACCCAGATCGTTCATTTTAAGGACAAGGTCAAGGACCTGATCCCAGGGAACCGGCTTGTCAAGGGTCATGGTGACCTTGCCGGAGACATTTTTATCTATGGCAAAATTCAAGCCGCTGATGGTTCTTAATATCCTGAAGACATTCTTGATGTCCGTCTCATAAAAATCAATTTTAATGGGTTTGCCCGTATAGGTCTTGGGTTTTCCGGATATCAGCTCCTCAAGAGATCGCTCATCATTAAGCTTGACATTGTTTCCGGTCGCGGCGCTGGTTCCTTTGTTGCCGGATTGGGTCATGGTCATGTTGCTGCTTGTCCCCTGAGGGCCTTGCTCGCCACCCATGGCCGCGACTTCCGTGCCGCTGGCCAGATTCTTTTTGGCCTTGGTAAATTTTGGCGGAGTGATGGTGGATG
>QZLA01000085.1 GCA_004796375.1 Desulfobacteraceae bacterium | reverse complement strand
CAGATACCCCCAAAAGGGTGGACATGCGGATAAACTCCCGGCGGCTCAGCTTGCCCTTGTTCATGTCACTTTGCAGATCTTTGACTGCAGGATGCATCTTTGGTTCCATCTTTCCCTCCGTTTTGTTTTATGTAATTACGGATTCAACACATACTAACCGATTACTGAAAAACTTGAATCCTTGTTAATCTCACGGTTACGACTGAAAAACCCTACATTGAGCACATGATTCAGATATTTCATCTGGTACTGCAGTGGCGCCTTGTCATGATCATTGCCTTTTTCACAATATTCAATCAACTCAGACATGAACGACCCGACAGCCGGTGCATTCTTATACTGGTTGCCGCTGGTGCCGATGGCCAGGTAAAATCCGGGAAGGTCTGATTTGTCGTAGATCGGATACCAGTCATCTGATACATCGTAAAGATCCACCAGCCCTTGCATCTTGGTCGGGATGGGAAGATCCGGTATCCGCATGGCTTCTCTCATGACCTGGACTTTCATCTGGTCCGTAAAATCCATATTGAACTGATCCGGATCCACATACTCCAATGGATCACATTTGGGTTCTTCGCTGCCGATTAAAAAATGATTGCCTGTTTCCGGCCGCGTATATACCCCCGTGTCACTGTCCGACGTTATCACACCCACCTTCTCCCAGTCAACTCCTTCTGGACTTGGAACATGTGCCACCTCTACCCGCAGCGCCCGGGTCTTGATGTTCATCTGGTCTTCGATGCCGGCCATCCGGTTGATCATATAGGAATGGGGGCCGGCCACATTGATCACCACCGGTGCATGGATGGTTGTCCCGTCTTTCAACACGACGCCGGCTGCCCGGCTGTCTTTTTTTAGAATATCGGTCACTTCAGTATTAAACAGAAAATCACCGCCCATATTCCGGGCAGCGACTTCCACGTTGTGGGTGGACAATTTCGGGTCTGATACATATCCGGACTCGGGAACGTAAACCGCACCGTTGATACTGTCACCCGTGGGTTTGCCGAACTCAGGATCATCCATGAGCTTCTGGGGGAAATAAGATCGCAGATCCGGGTTGGGTAAGTAGGCCTTCGTCTGCTCGGGTGTGAGATCCAGATATCCGACGCCCAGCGCCTCAAGGGACTGCTTCACCTTGACCAGGTTGTCGTTGACTTCGGATTTAAACACCATGGCCCCAGTGTTTCTATAAAAGGCCATGCCTTCAGGGTCCTCTGCTTTCAGGTATCGCGGCCAGTCAAGCCAATAATAATATCCTTCCCTGGCCAAGGCCACCCCTTCCGGTGATGAATAGTACAGGCGGATAATGGCACAGCTGCCCCCAGTCGATCCATACCCTGATCCCCCAAGTTTATCAATGTTCAGGGTTTTATATCCTTTACGGGCCAGTTCATACGCAATACAGTTACCGATGATTCCGGCGCCGATGATAATGGCATCATATTCTCTGTTCGTCATTCAATTCTCCTGCAGGTATCCTCTTTGGCGGAGTTACCCCATGCTCACTTTCTTTAAAATTTCGCGTTCGCCCTCTTTCTTTAGGCGCTCCAGTTCCGATATCACTTTGTCATTCAAGGGTGAGGGCTGATGTGTATCGAGGATCATGCCAATTTCTTCTTTCACCCGGTCAGCCATGGATGGTTCACCCGCCTTTTTCCAGTCATCGATGGTCTGACGGTTCAACAGATTGGACGTCCACAGCTCCTTTTTAAAGTTCTCCATTGTGTGCTTCTGGGTCAGGAAATGCCCTCCAGGCCCCACCGATTCAATCACCTCACGGGCCAGTGTTTCCCGGGTCACTGTAATCCCTTGGACAAACCGTTTGGCCATGCCGACGATCTCGTTGCCCATAACCAGCTGTTCCAGTGAACATGCCATACCGGCAGCCATATATCCCACATCGTGGATCAGGTTCAAGCCAGACATGGCCTGACTAAGAATGGAGAAGGCACTTTCGAGACCGGCCTGGGCATCCAGAAGCTTGGCATCCGTAGCACCCGCTAATCCCCAAGTCGGCAGGTTAAAGGATCTGGCCACCTCGGCCTGGGCAACCAGCCCCAGGCTGTTTTCCGGTGACCCCATGGCCATCAGTGCGGTTCTCATATCCAGTATGCCGACATTACCGCTCATAGACACAGGACACCCCTTATTCCGTAACTGGGCAATGGTAATGTGAATCAAAGACTCTGCCGTAACCTGAGTTATTACACCAGCCAGGGTAACCGGCCCGGTTGCACCGGCAGAAACGGTAGAACCCGGAAGTTGAGGCATGAACCGGTCGGCTGCAACCAGTATACGGTCGACCACATCGTCGGGAAAAAATAACGGAGCGATGGCTTCAGGATACACAATCAAGAACGGTTTCCGGCTCAATTGATCTGCCCCGCCCGCAATGACCGACGCCATTTCGTAAACATATTCTACGCCCAAAGGGGTGTACCCGATAAATACCATCGGCTTGGTTGTATTTGAAACCACGGCCTGGAATTCATGAACATCTGCTGAAATGCCGGGAACATCCTGGGAGGATCCCATGGGCATCACCCAATCAATGTTTTCACAATAATCCGCGACCCGGGCCCCACGCTCGATATCTTTTATACTTGTGGGCCGGATTTCACCGGAAAATGCATCCCGTGTATTCGGGCTGGCTGTGGATGTCCCGAAATAGCTCTTCTCACCCTCTACCTCCATGGCCCTTTTCCCGTTCCGGTCATAAATTGTCCACCCCTGGGGAGCGGTGGTCAGGCACTCGTTGACAATGTAGCGTGGAATTTTTATCCGGTCATCGCTGACCCATGCCCCGGCCTGGGACATCATCTTGTGAACCTCGGGATGGTGGCATTTGAATCCCACCTTCTCAATGATATCAAAGGCTGCCTGCCTGATTTCCCAGATCTGATCCTCGGTCAGAATCTTCATACTGACCGACCGGGATTGAATATTTGAAGATTGAATCAATTTGCTGTTCCTTTCGAAATTAAATCTTTCAGCACTGGGCCGGTTCCGGCGGGATTCCGTTTTCATCCCACCCCATGGCCTCGTAGAACTCCTTTAACATGGTTTCAAATTTTTCGCGGGTCAGACCATTGACAGTTCCATTGGTGAAGAACCGATCCGGCAGCATATCCTTAAGATCTTCTTTGGCATGACGGATATTGAACAGCTTTTCCATGTCGGCAACCTGGTGACCGATCTCGAACAGGTCCTTTGATGTCACGGAACCAGCGGCCAGAATAGGGGTGATATCCCCTGCCAGGCCGTTGATCAGCCTGGCTTCATTGTCCAGGTTGAACGATCTCAGCAGTGACAACACCGGCACCTTGCACAGTCCCAGGCAGTCCACGATAATATTGCAGACCACGGCCCTGCGGATCAGTGCCCCTTTGGCCCGGGTTGATTTGATATTCACAGCGTCCTTGGTCTCAAACGTTTGTTCGGCTTCCTGCTCGGTCCAGCTGTGTTCCAGGGATGCATATACATTATTGTAATCGCCTCCGCGGCTGGACACTGCATAACCCAGGGCAGTTCCCATGATGGCGCCCGGATGGTAGGCGGTCAGCTCCAGCCCCTTGACATGGGCGGCAAAGCGGGAGGTGCCTTTTCCGATCTCCTGGGCGGCCTGCCTGACGCCGAGTCGCAGGATACTGCCCAAACCCTTGTTATCAACCATTTGATGGAGAAGCGTTTCCATGGTCTGCGCATTTCCCCAGGACAAGTCCAGGCCTTTGGAAAGATCCTCCGGCATCAATCCGTGGGCATTCACCTCCATGGCAAACGCCATGACGGTGGCTGCAGACGTGGAGTCAAGACCCAACCGTGTGCACAGGTTATCCAGTTTGACCACCGAATCGACATCTTCGAGTCCGCATTTGGGTCCCAGGTTGATCATGGGTTCGAATTCCGGTCGTGTGTGCGTTTTCTCATCGCTTGGATCCAGTTTGAGATCTGCCTTACACTGAATCGGGCAGCCGTAGCATCCACCCGGGCGGACCACATGCTTCTGCAATATGCGGCCGTCAATCTTATCCGGATCATCTACGCCCACCCGGGAATAGTTCCGGCTTCCCATAATCCCGAATTCATTGGCCCACCCTACATAACCGGCACCGCCATACCTGGAGAACACCTTAAATTCCCCTGATGCGCGCATGGCAGTCGTATAGGCATCCACTGCACGCCTCTGCTCCGGACGGGTTGCCTTAAGGTGCTGATGATCCCCCTTGGAAACCACAATGGCCTTGAGATGTTTTGACCCCATGACCGCGCCCATCCCGGTCCGTCCGGCAGCGTGATCCCGTTCACTGATCACAGCCGCAAACCGGACCAGATTCTCTCCACCGGGACCGATGGTCAACACCCGCGGTTTTTGGCCGGTGAAGTTCTTTTTGATCTGTTCCTGGGTCTCAAAGGCATCACACCCCCACAGATGAGCCGCGTCTTTCAAGGACACCCTGTCAGGTCCGATATCCAGGTAGACCGGATGTTGAGATCTCCCCCGGATCACGATGGTTGCAATATCCAGGGTCCGCAGCCACGCACCGGTGTACCCGCCGATGTTGGAACTTCCAAGGATGCCGGTCAGCGGTGACAGGGCATTGATATGGAGCCGTGCGCCCGCCGGTGCGGAAGATCCGGTCAACAGACCGCAGGAGATGATCATGATGTTTTCGGAAGAGAATGGATCGATGTCAGACGGGAGGTGGTGGTAGAGATACCAGAGATTCACTCCCCGTCCGCCCAGGAATCTCATTGCTGGATCCGGGAGTGGTGACAGACGGCATTGATGTGAATTCAGATCAACAGTCAATAGTTGCCCAAATTGTTTTGCCCCGTCCATGCGTTTATCTCCAGTCACCGCT
>QZLA01000275.1 GCA_004796375.1 Desulfobacteraceae bacterium | reverse complement strand
GTTCACGGCATTGACATATTCGGAGATCTGGTAGGGTTTGGAAAGATGGTCAATATTGTTGTCTTTGTGCCTGAGGTCCGCAATGGATTCCAGAAATTCCAGGTTTCCGGAAATAAACAGAACCTGAATTTTCTGATTCTTCTGCCGGATGTACTCATAAACATCCATCCCGTTCAACTTCCCGGGCAGTATGTAATCCAGACTGATAAGGTCATAGGCCTTGCTGTCGAATAACCGGATGGCCGTGTCCGCGTTAGGTGCGATATCCACCTGGTGACTGAGCGGCGCCCGGGTGAGCAGTTTGTACTGCACATCGGAAATAAACGGCTCATCCTCGACCAGAAGGATAGACCTGCCGGAATGGATATTCCCCATGAGTGATTTCTGCAGTTCCCGGGTGGTAATATGCCTGGTGATAATCGGGATGGAGATGGTGAATGTTGAACCTTTCCCAAACTGAGATTGTACAAAGATCTCCCCCTTATGCTGCTCAATATATTTTTTCACATTGGCAAGACCGTATCCCGTGCCCTTGATGGAATCGATATAGGATCCGGTTGCGTCCCTGCTGCCTTTCAATGTAAAAGAGGGTTCATAAATCGTTTCAATATGCTCGTCAGGAATCCCGCAGCCGTTGTCCTCCACCTCAATAAACATTTTCTGTTCAAATGTATGGGTGCGCAGAATAATTTTGGGATTGTCACATCTGCAGGTGGCATGGATGGCATTTTGAATCAGATTCACCAGGGTATGTTCAATCATACCCGGGTCGGCGATAAGATCTATACCGTGTGAATTATAGTCCTTGACCACCTCAATGCCGCTCAGATCCTTTTTCAGCAGATTCGTGACAAAATCGATTTTATCATCGATATTGAACAGATCATGTTTGGGTTCAGAACTCTTTGCAAAGGCGACCAGGTTCTTGGTCAAATTCTTGCCCCGCAGTGCCTGGTTGAGCACCAGCTCAAGTGTTTCCCGGATATTTTCATCATCACATTCAAGTAACGCCAATTCAGCATTACCCAGGATAATCCCGAGTACATTGTTAAAATCATGGGCCAGCTTACCGGCCACCTGGCCGACAAGGGCATATTTGGATTGCTCTGCAGCGGCTTTTTGGGCGCTTAGTTTATCCTTTTCATAAAGCAGACGATCCGTGATATCGGTAATCGTGATGATCGAATCCCCTGTTTGTCCACCTTTACCTGATATCAGGGGAGACTTGGTAATCAGAACCGGTATCTCTTCTTTGTTCACCGTTAGAAGGACCCCCTCATGGTTGTGAATGTTTGGGGTTGATCTTAGATATTCAGCATCAGTGTCGCGCTTTCCAATAATGAACTCAAAAATATTTCTTCCATATAATGTATCTTTGGAAAGACCGATAATTTTGGCAACACGGCTGTTTGACATCACGATGGTGCCCTGGGCATTGGTGACCAAAATCATATTCATAATCGACTCAATCAGGTTATTGAGAAACGCTTCTGAGTCGGTGGCCATCTGCAGCTGCTCAAGCATCCGGTTGAATGAAAGAGCCAGATCACCGAATTCATCTTTGGACGGGAGGGTTACCCTCAAAGACAAATCAATTTGATCTGATATGGATTGGGTTGCATTTGAAAAGACTGCCAGCCTGTCTTTAAGCAGTATGAAAAACAGAATATTTGAAGCGATAACGCTCAACAGGATTACGATCAGGGCTGCCAGATGACGGATCAACACCACACCTAAAACCCCGGTCAATCGCCTGTCATTGCTCAGTGTTTCACCTGCTTTTTGAGACACGCGGGCAGAGGCCTCAAGGGCAATTGTCTCCAGTTGCTTTTCAACCGCCTGAACAGCGGAAATTAATGATGCCACCGCGTCTTTAGACTCCTCAGCCAGGCGGTAGATTTCACCAAATCCGACCTGTTCAAACTCAGCAGCCTCCTCATATATGCCAATGGTCATCCTGATATGGGCGATGAGTGTTTCAAGTTCTGATTCGGGCAGGTCCTTTGTCCAACTTGATTTGAGCTGTTTGACTGCCTCCAGCATCCGTGTCAATGCATGATCCAACGCATTGATCTGCCCGTCTTCCCGGGCCACAAACAGATCAAACTCCAGTGAAAATCTCTCTATGCTCAGCTTGAGCTCTTTTGTGGTCTGCCAGATCGGCAGATAGACCTTGATCAGATGATCGGTCTGCTCAGACATCGTTTGGGAATGGGTCAGGTTTTCCCGGCTCCGGGCCAGTGTGTCCCGTACATCAAACACAATGGCCACCCCGCCAAGAACAGTAATCACTACGGAAAAGAAAATGGTGAACACCATTATCCAATGGATGGGTACCCGGGAACCGATAATTCTGATGCGTTTTAGCAGCGACATGGTTTGATGAAGCGATCTTTTTTAATTTTGCGATTGTAAAATTCCGGACAAACCGGGGGAACGACTTCCTACCATTAAAATTGAAAAACAAGCACTTTTGATATATTGTGATCCGTCGTTTTTGAGGCGTTAAATATCCCGATTCCGGCTTTGAGGCGCATATTCCGTTTAAAAACAACGTCATCCGGATGTCCTGTATCCAGCTTGCGCTTTAACTCAAGCTTCCACTTTCCATCTTTCCACACACCTTTGGCCTTTACATCGGTGATGGACCCTTTTGGATCCTCAGTAAAAAAATACTTGGGCATGATATCCTTTTCCTTTCCTGCATATCTTTTGGAAAAGTAGATGGGATCCCCGGCATCACTCGGCCGGTACAGATAAAGTGTCCTACCGTTTTGGGCGGTGGCCTTATAGGATTTTTTCATGGGTGTGCTGCTGATAATTGTCATCTTATCCTGGGCCAGGTTAACCGGATTGGTACGTGAGGATTTCCAGTGCCACATATCTGCTTTGAATTCCTTCCCTGAAAACCACTGTGTGGTATAATCGCCTTCCATGGCAAACTGGATACTGAAACGATCCTCCCTTTGCGGCCCCCTGATGTAGCGCTCCTCATCATTATTCCAGATGAAGGGTTTGTGAATCGTGTTCATAGTGCTGTCTTCCCATGTGGCAAAAAGATAGAATGAATCGTTATAAACACCTGCGGCGATCCGGACGGTTTCCACATCAGATCGACCGGTTTCAGAAATTTTGGAAAGTGGTATGGAGACTATTTCCTTATCGCTCCAGTCGTCGATGGCCCCGTCTAATACAGGCTCAAAGGTCAACGCCTTCACCGGGACGGTTTGAAAATGGTCTGCCGAAAGCACAGGAATCGGTACCAGAACCATCATGGAAATGATCAAGATAAAATAGTGAATCAATCGCATTTTCATTTTTAATATCCCCGTTTATAGTACTTGCAGATCTCGAAAGGATATTGAAAATTAGCCTATTGATGACGGGATGTCAATTTATAATACATTGACTTATATCATAAAATTGGCCATACGGACGAATGCGTTGCGTTCAATTTTAATTGAGGCACTCTTCGATCTGGTCGATAAACCGGCTTTTGGTGGAAAACTCCCCTTTTCTGAAGTCTGCATGGCTCAGGTATAAGAAGCGTTCTGCCCGGGTCATGGCCACATACATCAGCCGCCGCTCCTCATGGATGGCGGCTTCGCCGGATTCCATGGAGCGCCAGTGGGGAAACAGCCGTTCCTCACACCCGGCAATGAATACGGTATCGTATTCCAGCCCCTTGGCCGAGTGGATGGTGAGCAAAGACACCCCGGTATCCTTGTCATCCTCATCCTCCGTATCTTCCCGGATCAATGACGCCTCCTCAAGGTATTCCAGCAGGTTATCCTTGGTGCCGGCCGTATACTTGAGCTGTTCAATGTTTTCCTTTTTGGAAATAAACTCTTCACGGGTTTTGGCCAGTTTTTCCAGGTGCTCATAGTAGTCGGTTTCATCAATCACACGATCAATGGCCATCCTCGGGGGAAGGTCACGGATATCATCGAGCAGAACAAACAGCCCGGACAGATTGTCATGAACCTTCTTGCTCAATACCCGGTCCTTGACCATCATCCGGGCTGAATTCTGCAGGCTCATGTCATCGATACGGGCATCAGCGATCTTCTTGACCATGGCGGGCCCGATACCGCGCTTGGGCGTGTTGACCACCCGCTCAAAGGAGACATCATCATTGGGGAACAGGCTGGCCGCCAGGTAGGAGTTGATATCCAGGATCTCCATGCGTTCGAAAAATCCCTGGGAGCCCATCATCCGGTAGGGTACCCTGAAATACCGGAACACCTTCTCAAAGGGAAGGGAACAGAATTTGGTGCGGTAGACGACGGCCATGTTCTCATAGGGAATGCCCGATCCGCTGCTGTTCAGTGCTTTGATCCGCCGGGCCACCCATTCCGCCTCATGGGTGTCTGACATGAAACTGTGAATCTCAACCACACCGCCCCGCTTGTCTGAAAAGCACTTCTTGTCCATTTTATGGGGGTTGTGGTCGATCATATCGTTGGCCGCCTGGACAATCTCATTGGCTGACCGGTAGTTCTGCTCCAACCGGAAGATCCTGGCATTCTCGTACTTGTCCGGGAAGCTTAAGAAATGGTTAACATTGGATCCCCTGAATCCATATACGGCCTGCCAGTCATCCCCCACGCAGAACAGGTTGTTGTGGGGTCCTAAGAGCAACCCGGTCAGGTCCTCCTGCAGGTTGTTGGTGTCCTGGTATTCATCCACCAGGATATATGAAAAGTAGTTCTGGTAATAGTCCCTGACCTCCGGGTGCTCCTTGAGCAAATCCCGGGTCTTGAGCAGAATATTGTCAAAATCAACCGCGTTCATCTCAGAAAGCCGGGCCTCATATTGACGGAACAGGTCCTGGACCCGTATCCCGTACATTGCGGGATTCACGTCAAGATATTTTAAGGGGTCCCCGAAGTTCTTCGCCTTTGAGATAAAGGAGAGCAGATTGTTGGTGTGTTTTTTCTCAATGTTGTTTTTTACCACCACCTCTTTCATGAGTTTCTGCTGCTGGTATACGGAAAACACCTGCAAAGGGGAGGTATATCCGAGCTTTTCACAATGCTGTTTGAGAATCATCAGGCACGCGGAATGATAGGTCCGAACCCACTGAAACCGGCCATATCCCAGGCCGGTCATCTTTAACAGCCTGCTTTTCATTTCCTGGGCGGCCTTATTGGTAAAAGTGATGGCCAGAATCTTTTCAGGGGACATCCCCTGGTTAACCAAATGGGAAATTTTTGCGGTCAGTGTCCTGGTTTTTCCTGAACCGGCTCCCGCTACCACCAGGGCTGGAGAGCCGGTGTGATGCACGGCGTCGATCTGCGCCTTTGATAACTCCATATCTGATTTACGCTTTCGTTTCGTTTATGATTCGTTCAAGCTCGGTTTCAATGTCGCTGCGAATGGCATCAAGGCGGTCTTCGGACAACGCTTCAAACCGCAGCACCAGTGCGGGCTGGGTATTTGACGCCCGGACAAGTCCCCAGCCGTCATCATAAATGGCCCGCAGCCCGTCGATATCGATAATTTCCTGCTTTGCTTTGAAATGGGCGACAATATTCTCGACCACTTTGAATTTAATATCATCCGGACAGTCCACCCTCAGCTCCGGTGTGGTATAGGTCACGGGCAGATCCTCGATCAGCTCGGCTACGCCCTTTCCAGTATCTGCCATGATCTCCAGCAGTCTGAGCGTGGCATAGAGTGCATCATCATATCCCAGATACCGGTCGGCAAAGAACATATGGCCGCTCATCTCTCCTGCCAGGGCGGCCTGCTCCTCTTTCATCTTCTTTTTAATCAGGGAATGGCCGGTCCGCCACATAATGGCATTGCCGCCATGGGCACGGATATCGTCATACATGACCATGGAACATTTCACCTCTGAGATAAAGGTGGCTCCCGGTTTTCTTTGAAGGATCTCACGGGCATAGATCACCATGAGCTGATCCCCGTAAATCATGTTCCCCTGGGGATCCACTACACCGATACGGTCCGCATCTCCGTCATACCCGATCCCGAGATCCAGGTCTTTCTCCTGTACCAGTTTGATCAGGTCCGTCATGTTCTTTTTCTGGGTGGGGTCTGCTTCATGGTTCGGAAAGGTGCCGTCCAGGTCGCAGTAGATGTCATGGACTTCGCATCCGGCCTGCTTAAGTACCGGAAGTGCGGTGAGACCGCCGGTTCCGTTTCCGGCATCAATGCCGACCCGGATCGGTTTCTTGATATCGGTGTGTTCCGTCAGGTAGGCCATGTAGGGGGTGATGACATCCTCGCGGGTCAATTCACCCTTGCCCTCAATAAAATTACCGGTTTCAATAATCCTTCGAATATCCTGCAGTCCCTGACTGTGAATCGACTCCTTACCGCTCATCAGTTTGAACCCGGTATATTCGGGCGGGTTGTGTGAGGCGGTGACCATGGCACCGCCCTTCAACGACAGGTGATGGATTGAAAAGTAGAGAACCGGTGTGGGACAGATCCCGATATCCACCACATCACAACCGGCGGACAATATTCCGTTGATAAAATTTTTGGCCATTTCAGGCGAGCTTTCCCGGCAGTCCCGACCCACGGAAACGACATCGTTGCCCGCCCGCATCAGCAAAGACCCATAGGCTTTTCCAACGTCGTATGCATCCTCGACAGTCACATCTTTGCCTGCAATACCCCTGATATCATATTCCCTGAAAATTTCCGGATTCATAACCTCTCCTTATTTATATCACTGCCGCCAGAATAGCCAATGCGCCAACGAACCAGCAATAGGGCGCAAACAGATAAAACCGACCGGCTTTTACAATATTGAGCAACACCACCAATGCACACCATCCGGACAGAAACGCGGCAATGGTACCGCATATGATGGCCATATCCACCGTCCCCCCGCTGGCGGCCAGGTCCCGGATGCCCAGAAGCTGCGCACCCAGGATGGCCGGGATGGACAAGAGAAAGGAAAACCGCGCCGCCAGGCTTCGTTCAATGCCCATGGCGGTCCCTGCAACAATGGTGGCCCCGGATCTTGAAATACCCGGAATAACGGCCAGACCCTGGACAATTCCCACCAGGATGGCTCTTTTCACCGTTACCCGGCCCTCTTTTTCTGGTACAGGCCGGATAAACCTGGACACCCACAGTAGGAATCCCGTCACGATCAACATGCATCCGACCAGCAGCAAGGAGGAAAAGAGAAGGTGTTCAAACCGCTTGAGAAACAAACCGATCAGGGCGGTGGGGACCGATCCGATCATGATCAGCCACACGAGAAACGCATACTCGTCCCTGCGGATCCGCTCCACCCACCCGGTTTCTGTATCCCGGGTGAACACCACCCTGAAAAATGCACTCACCAGCTGCCTGATGTCTGGAAAAAAAACCACCAGCACGGCCCCCAGCGTTCCCATATGAACACTGATATCAAAAAACAGGGCCGGCTCGGTCAGACCGAACCACTTTTGGCCCAACACCAGATGGCCCGAGCTGGACACCGGTAAAAACTCGGTCAGTCCCTGAATCAGGCCCAATATTATACCTTGGAGGACATTCATTAAAGCGGGTATTCACACGTTATCAAAGTTCTCATTTTCGACCCTTTTATTATAATCATTGCCCCTAAATTGCAAGAATATAAAAAAAGACTTGATGTTAAATAATTTTAGAAATATTTATGATCATTATGCCTTGAAAAAGGGAGAAATCCATGGTCAATATCCGAGAGAAAAGCACGGTATCTGCCCTTGAGAAGCACTCTCAGATCATCGGCCTTTTCCGTCGTCTTGGGGCGAATCCCCAGGAAAATATTAATATCATTCTAGAACAAATCTGTCATATCCTAGACGGATACTGCTCGCTTTACCATCGGATTGATGACGCAAAGCACCGCCTGGTCATTGAGGCCAGTTTTAACAAGCCGGATAACTTTTTCCCTGAATTCACCATTGACGGGCCGGTATACCGGGAGGTTTTTTCCAGAGGAATTCAAACAGCCATTGATATTCCCGATGTCACCCAGTCCTATCATATGAAAACCATGTCGGATATCCGGCGACACGGTATCCTGGCCTATCTCGGTTATCCGGTCCAGATCGATGAGCGGATCGTCGGTTATCTCGGTGTCATGGATATCCAGCCCAGGACCTTTGACCCGGATGATATTTTCTGCATCTCAGCACTGGCAGACGCCATTACCCACCAGGAAAGACTGCTGCACATGGAAAACCAGCGGCTGCACTGGAGTAACCTGCAGGGCATTACCAGCAGCCAGGAACACTTTGCCGAACTCATGGAAAGCGAAGAAAAGTACCGCCTGGTGGTTGAAAACGCCAATGATGCCATCTACATTCTCCAGGACGGGCATATCATCTATGCCAACCCCAAGGCCGTTGAAACAACAGGTTTAAGCAGGGAAGAGCTGGCCGATATCTCTTTTCTGGCCCTGGTCCACCCGGACGATAAACAGGACATTGTCAACAAGTACCGAAAACGCCTCAAGGGTGAAAAGATCAATACCACATACACCACCCGCCTGGTCACCCGGCAGAACACCACCATCTGGGTCCAGATCAATGCCATCGAGGTGTTCTGGGACGGCAAACCGGCCATCCTGATCTTTACCCGTGACCTGTCTGCCATCAAGAAACTTGAGGACCAGCTTCAGCGGGCTGAAAAGATGGAGATCGTCGGTACCATGGCCGGCGGTGTGGCCCATGATTTAAACAATATCCTGTCCGGGATCGTATCCTACCCGGAACTGATCCTGATGCAGACCCCAGACGATGACCCGATCCGGGAACTGGTGGAATCGATCCACGATGCCGGCATGAAAGCCGCTGACCTGGTCCAGGACTTGCTGACCCTGACCCGGCGCGGCGTGATGGTGGATGATGTGATCAGCCTGAACCACGTGGTCCGGGATTACTTTGACAGCCCGGCCCATAAGCGCCTTGAGAAAAGTGCTCCCCATGTATCGTTCGACACCCTGTATGAACCGGACCTGCTCAATATCTGCGGATCTGCCGCCCACATTCTCAAGGTGGTCATGAACCTGGTGATCAATGCGGCAGAATCTATTCCGGACCCTGGAACCGTTAGTGTGTCCACGTCCAACAAATATGTGGATGAGCCGTTCAGCGGGTATGACGACATCATGGAGGGGGACTATGTGGTGCTGACAGTGACCGATACGGGTAAAGGGATCGCCCCGGCGGATCTTGGCCGTATTTTCGAACCCTTTTATACCAAAAAGAAGATGGGCCGTAGAAGCGGTACCGGACTGGGCCTGTCCGTTGTATGGAATACAGTGAAGGATCACCAGGGATATATCGAGGTGACCAGCAGCCCGGGCAGGGAAACAGTATTTGAGCTTTATTTCCCTGCAACACGTAAACAAAGCGATACCGTGGAATCCGACTTCTCCATAGAAGATTATATGGGTAACAAGGAATCCATTCTCATTATTGACGATATCGAGCAGCAGAGAAAAATCGCTGCCTCCTGTCTGAACATTCTCGGCTACACTGCCTATTCCGCTCCGAGTGGTGAAGAGGCCATTGAATTCCTGAAGTACCAGCCCGTGGATCTGATTATCCTGGATATGATCATGGAACCCGGTATCGACGGTCTTGAAACCTACAAGCGGATCCTTGAGATCTCCCCTGATCAGAAAGCGATCATTGCCAGCGGATTTTCCTTGACCCACCGGGTCAACGAGGCCCTGAACCTGGGTGCCGGGGGCTATATTAAAAAACCGTACACCATTAAAAACCTGGCCAAGGCCATTAAAAAAGAACTATTGATTTTTTAGCTGTACATTCGTAAATTAGGGATTAATTTGTACCAAAGCCTTGCGTTAGAAATCATCCCATATCTTTGAATATTAAAAAAAGGAGAAGTAACATGCGTTATCACCCCTGGTTAAAGGTAGGACTCACATTATTTGCAGTTTTTTTCCTGTTTAGCTGCGCCCCGCATCACCAGCCGCAACTTGCCAAATCCACGGCAAAACCACTGGATGGCGGCAACTATACATCCAAAGTGGACAATTTTTTGGTGATCCTGGATGCATCAAGCTCCATGGCTGACAGAGTCAATGGGATTAAAAAATTCGACATCGCCAAACAGGTCGCATCCGACATGAATGTCACACTCCCCGGTCTTGGTCAGAACGCCGGCCTGCGGACCCTGGGGCTTGTCGGAAACAAGGCGACCGCCATGCTC
>QZLA01000263.1 GCA_004796375.1 Desulfobacteraceae bacterium | reverse complement strand
TTACGACACTGCTGGAAGGCCTTCAAAAATTATCTACCCCACTGGTGAGAAAGTTGTCACCAACTATGATCTAAAGGGGCGGCCAATTGAAATCATCAATGCCCGGGGCCAGAAAACAGAATACAGATATGACACAAATGACCGGATTGTCCGGAAAAAGACAGGCAAAACCATCTGGAATTACACATATGATTCTTCAGGAAAACTTCTCCAGGCTGGAAATGGCACCTACACCATCCGACATTCCTATGACATCAACGGAAGACTTGAAAGAACAGAAGTTCCCCAGTGGGGAAAAACCATCCAGTATCAATATGATAACTTGGGACGAATGATCAAAAGAATTTATCCTAGCCGACACGAAATCCAATATTCCTATAACAAGTTGGGGAACATTTCAAAAATCCATCATAACTCTGGATTAGCAGTTGAATTTCAATATGACCAACAAGGACGTCTGATTGGAAAAACCTTTAATAATGGTCAAAAAAGCAACTTTCGTTATGACAGCTCAGGCAATATCCTGTCTGTTTCCCATCAGGATGCCACAGGAAAGCCAATAACCGCCAGAAAGTTTCAATATGACGAACAAGGCATGCGCACCATGGTGACAGATGAGAAAAAACAGGCTCATACCTTTGTTTATGATAAAGAGCAGCGCCTGGTGGAAGAATCAGGGCCGTCAGGACGCAATGCATATATCTATGATCCATCCGGAAAACGAATTTCTGTTGCAGGAAGGACAGGCATCCAGTCCTATCTCTATGATGAAACCGGACTGCTTGTTCAGGCAGGCGATGACTCATTTACCTGGGATCCGGACGGCAATATGCTGTCCAGAAAAAGCAGGGAAGGTACCACCAGATACACCTACGATAGCGAGAACCATCTGGTGAAAGTTCAACTTCCCGGCAATAGAGAGATCAATTATGGCTATGGACCCTTTGGAAACCGGATCTGGCGCCAGGAGGGATCAAAACGGACTTACTATCTCTTTGACGGTGATCATGTCTGCCAGGAGCTTGGTTCCGGTTTCAACACGACAGCCAGCTATATCTATTCCGGTTTAGACCGCCCTCTGGCCTCTTTTTCACCAGAAGGGAATCCCAGACTGTATTTTGAGGATGCACTTGGCAGTGTTCTTGCCATTTCAGATATAAAAGGAAAAGTTCTGGCCCGGTTTGAATACGATGCTTTCGGAAATATTGTAAAAGAGGAAGGGGGCGATAACCGAATACCGTTTAGATTTACCGGCCGTCCGTTTGATTCTGTTACAGGACTCATTGATCTGCGGGCCCGGTGTTATGATCCCAAACTGGGACAATTCACCACCAGGGATCCCCTGTTCGGACAAATCGAAAGGCCTTCGTCATTGGCCACATATGCATACGCTTACAACAACCCTTTAAGTTTTAAAGACCCTTTTGGCACTTATGGTATAGGGACAATAAACATCAACAATGCGCTCTATTTCGGCAGGGCGCCCGTTATTGTACCAGGTATGGACACAGCAGATCGTATTTATAATAAGATTGCAAATGCAATATACGACAGGGGAATTCGACGGCCGCCTCCTCAGGGGGTTCATCCTGTCAGTATCCCGGCATCGGGTTGGCAAGAGGCTGCAACGAGAACACCAGGATCTCATATTCCTTCATCTGTAGGTATGGGTCAAACCATGTTTGCCCCTGAATCTACCTCAGCATCAGGTGCAACTATACCGAATCCAGCAGGCGGAACCATGCTCGCTCCTTCTCAGTCCCCCCCACCAGTCCAGGGGGCTTCCGATTCGTGGTTTAGTAAGATGGGCAGGAACTATGGTCAACGCTTACAGTCAAAATTGACTATCATTGAAAAAGCAGTGCCCGCTGCACAGAAAGTTGGGTATACCGCTGGTATGGGGAACCTCGCTATGGCAGTGACGGATATTGCTGCCGAACCATTGTCTGCAGCTCTTTATGGAGAGGATGCTTCTGCAGCGCTTGGAAAGGCTGCCAAAAATTTATCAGCCCTTACTCTTACCGGCGCTGTAACAGGACAGGTGGTTTCAGGAGGGAGCAGTCTGCTTATGGCAGCCGCGCCAGCAGCCGCACCCCTGATTATTACCGGAGGTGCTGTAATATCAACGGCTGCCCTGGCCTATGGTGCAGGTAACCGCATCGGAACTGCCCGGCAGGAAAGACTTGCGGCAGAGCAGGCTGAGCGGGAAGTAATCCGGGCCATCAGGGGAGGAGAAAACCATAAAAAATTCAGGGTAAAACAAGTTGACATCATTGATAAACTCACAAAAAAAATAAGAAAAATAAAGGAATTGGTTCCTGGAGACATGAACGAACTTGAAACTCTGGAGCTGGAAGTCGCCAACCGGCGGAACCTTGCAGATTCAAATTCTGTAACCGATTCGGATATTAAGGGAATTGATGAGCGTGTCATGTTGATGCAGAAAACCGTCAGCCGCTGGCAGGAGGCAAAAAAGGAATATGATCTTATCAATAGAAGCCTTAAAAATTTTAAACAGTTCGGCGGTATTGCCGAGGATATTTCTGAACTGGGAGAAAAATTCAACACCATTTCTCTTCCTGACGTGGAAAAAGGGACCCGCCTGCTGGCCCTTGCCCTGCAGAACCAGGACCATGTCAAAACCAAAAACTCGACACCTGAAAATGAAAAAGCAGGCGGTTGGGAAATGTTAGGCTCGATGGCTTCCGACGAAATGAAGAAAGACACTGAACAGGACAGCGGCTGGGGCATGGTTGGGACATCAGAAGATCATGAAGCACCAATCGAAGTTCAGGCCAAAAAAGAGGAAACAAAAGGATCAGGAGACTTTGTCAAGCCAGGGTCCCTTGCTGCCGAGGATGCTGTTAACGAGACAGAAAAACTGCGTCCCCAAGGCAACAAAACTGCACTGGAACTTAAACAATTGAAGGCGGAAATAGATGCCAAACAAGCCAGACAGAATGCCCAGGCCAGACAGTTCTTCAATGAAAGTATGGCTGATAATACCCAGGCCATTTCAAATATGGCTGCATTAAATATGAAGAAAAAAACAGGGGCATCAACTGTTACTCCTCAGCCTGCTTATAATATTACTCCGGTGGGTCCAAGCTACAATCCTGCAGATGGATGGGGAAAGCCTGGTGAAGTTTCAACTGGTCCTGTTAAATGCCCTATCATTTCAAGCGTTAAAGCCACAAAATGTAAACAAGCCAATGAGTATATCCGTATGCACAAGAGTCTGGCAGAAGTCTCAAAAATCTGGAGCGCCAGGCTTCAGCGGGTTTATTTGTTCAGGGCTCAATGCTGCGGATACAGATGGACCACTGATAGTGGAGAGGATATTTCGAGCTTTGATTCCGATGATAGTTTTTCGGATGGCGGATCTGATGGTGGTCTCAATCTAATGGATAACTTAATTATAGATGATGGGGAAGGTGGAGGCTCTTCGATGGTTATCAGGACTCCGGGAAGTGACGGATACTGGTGGATCGAAACCTATAATCCGGAAACCGGCAATACAATCCGAAAAAGAACCAATCAAAAAATTGAATAATGGGAGGCAGACATGTCGAACTTTCAAAAATGCAATTACCTGTTATTGTTTATAGTAATAATCAGCTTTGCCGGGCAAACCATGACCGGGTGCGTGGGTACCAGCTACTACGATTCTTTGGACAATGAGTATAAAAAAGATCCAACACATATTCAGAATGTGCCTGCATCAGGGCCGACTGCCATTGATGGTGTCTGGTACAATCCAACCGCGGGCCTGAAGGTTTCCATCATCCAAGGCAGGGAAGTTAATTCTATTCAACTGTCTTCCAGCACCCCTGTATTCCCATCCGTATCGGTCCGGGATATCAAAATGGTTGCACCGGGAAGATACCGTGGCCTGCCGGTATTCAGGCCTGATAAATACAGCCATGTTTCCTACTCAATTCTTGGTGAGAACAAAATGTTGGCACGATGGCACGATAAAACAGGCGAAAAAATGGATATGGTTTATGACCGGGTTAAATTATCTTATCCAACCCGGTATCTGAACGAATATAGAGCTTTTTTAAAAGAGTCGGAGGTTGAGAAGTCCGGTATTGTTATTCACAAGGTTTATACAAACCCTAAAAAAATAATACCTGGCATTGGTTTTGAGCTTGTCATTGACTACACAGTCACGGATAGTGATTCAAAATCCTCTTCTCTGCCAATAGGGTTTAACCTTGATATTCTCCAATCCAAAGTATCAGTTCAGGTATCCAGTGGCAGTTCTCCTCCGGCACCAACCATGGAAAACAGCCGGAAAGTCCACTCGTTTGAACCTTTGGAAATCAACTGCACCAATGGTAAAAAAAGCTCAAAATCAATTCAGTTACGAGCGGCTAAACAGAAAGGGTCATATTATCTATTGGGCCGTCTGAACTATAAAAATTACACAAAGGAGTTCTATATTTATTTCTCGATTTAATGAAATCTATCTCGGTCATCACATCGTTTTTCGAAATAATAAACAACGATTGGTAGGTTGAATGCATCGGAGAAGCCGTTCTGATTAACGCCTTTATCTTACTGGAATCATTATAAATGGTTTGTTTTAGAGCAAAGCCAGGTCAAGAAAACGGTAGTCCACGCTCACCGTTTCTCTCAGATGACCGAAAATGTCGAATTTCGACATCCCATATCTTGTGCCCCCAAAAAGAATATTGAAGCGGTCAATGTCACCGAAATATTTCATCTGAAGGTCAACCGTCCGGTAAGTACTGGATGAAAAAGTGAACGCATTTATTTAGCTAGCCCTCCGGCGATTGATTGTGACTGATAAGCCCTATCAATAAAGGCGGTTACTTCTTAAACCAGTGCTGTTCAAATTGAAGATCCTCGGATGATCAATTTCTTTCATACGCTCAGCATTATAATATGTCTAAGCAACAACAAATGGTATTTGTGGAATCCGACATTTTTCATTGACAGTAAAGTTATAGGGCCTTTGGCCAGGCCGTTGGGATGCGGCGCTGTGGATTTTCGCAATTGGGCCTTTTTAAAAAAATAAGGGCTGGGTCAGGCGGGCATGATTTCTTTCACCCAATCCGGTACCGGGTCAACTTTCATATCATATTTACCGGCTTTAATTATGACGATCTGCTTAAATCTGTCTCTTGCTGAAGAGTTGTCTAAAATCCGAGCCTCATCCACTATTGTCAGGGCAGTTTTGATGTTTTTCATCAATCTTGGAATACGGGAGCGAATTTTATCTGCTGGAACCGCATGACCACCTTCCTGGACGCGCTGATGTACTCTGGCTTCGTTCAAACTTGAATCCATCAAATGGAAATAAACCAAAATGACAGTGTATCCGTAAGATTTGGCCAGACCAATAAAGTCTATCTTTGATTCATGAGAGAATACGGTCTCAAAGCAAAACGAAACTCCTTTTCGCAGCAATTCATTTCTAATTTCTGTCGCCACGGTTGCAGCTTCATAGCTGACCTTTTCTGGATGATCCGGATCTATCTCTTTTGCAACCAAATCAGCATTAACAATTTTTATCCCAGTCTTTGACAGATACTGTTCATAGAAGGTTGATTTACCTGAACCGTTCCCACCAGCCAAAATCCAAAGTTGCTTTCCGCCAGGCATTAGGCGACCTCAAATTGACCATTCTGGAACATTCCCGTTTCTCTTTCACCTGTACGAGTATTCACCTTATCAAGGAGCCCTGGGCTTTGAATGCTTGCTTCAAAATAGTATGGCGCAGACGTAACCGGTTTGTCTGAAAAACCATTTTTTCTTTCAGATTCAAGTTCACCAAAAACATCATCGGGATTGATTACTAAATTTTGCTCTAAATCTACCAAACAGATTTCTTTAATTCCCTGAGTGACGGCAAATGCGTCCGCTGCACTTATTTTTGATGCGATGGCTTTGCCAATTTTCGCCCAGTATTCAATTTGACTGGTAATTGATCTATGCTCTACTTTTCCATGGCGCTGAGCTTGATTGACCAAGTTTTCATCGATTCTTAAAGATTTGGTTGCCATGATGACCTCCGACATCTATTTGATTTGATGCATGCAATATCTTTTTGATGCATTATGCCACAATTGTAATGATTATAATTAAGGATGTCAAATCAGATTCAGACTTTTATTGATTATCAAAGTTTTCTAACTCCTCCAATGTGCCTTTCCTCTTGATCACAACCAGGGTAATATCATCATGAGCAAGAAGGTTGCCCCGGAAGTTGGAAAGGGTGTTAAAACAGGACCGGACTATTTCATTAGCTGATTTTTTATAGTTTTGCCGAACCACTTCAAAAAATCGTTTTTTACCAAATAATTGCTGATTACTATTTCGGGTCCTGCTGTTAGGTGAAACCGGTGTCGGCAAGGAAGTGATTGCAAATGCCATCCACTATTCATCGCCAAGAGCGGAAATGCCCTTTATCAAGGTCAATTGCGGAGCTATTCCTGAAAATCTCATCGACAGCGAACTGTTCGGTCACGAGAAAGGTGCCTTTACCGGTGCACTTTCTCAATAAAGGGGGTATTTTGAAAGAGCAGACAAAGGAACCCTTTTTCTGGATGAGATTGGAGAACTGCCTCCACAAGTTCAGTTCCGCCTGCTCAGGGTCTTGCAGAATAAGGAGATCGAACGAGTCGGAGGGACCCGTTATTTCATGGATAAAAAAGCCAAGGAATTAAATTTTTCTGAGCAGCCCGTCCTTGCACCGGGGGCCCTTGAAAAATTTAAAGCTTACCACTGGCCAGGCAATGCCAGGGAACTGGAAAACCTTGTGGAACGAACCATTATCCGGAGCCTGACAATGTCTCCCGGAAAGCTTCTTGAATTTGAAACTCTTACTCCGGTGAACGATCCAAAAGAGTCAGCTCATGGGCCGGAGATAGACAACGATTTTATCTTGCTGGATGATGTCACGCGGCAACACATAAAAAAAGTACTTAAAATGGCCAAAGGAAAGGTCCAGGGAGAAAACGGGGCAGCAGAACGTTATTGTGGCTGATAAGCCCTGTCAATTATGGTGTTCACTTTTTCAGCCAGTGCTGCCCAGTTAACGATTTTATGATGGGCATTTTTATCCATACAACTTGATTCAATTGATTTTCCAAAACACAACTGGTGGTAGTTGCGGATTTCGACATTTTCAGTTGACTCAAAGGGGCTGATGCCGAGGACTACTTTCTGATCATTGAGTTTTCCCCCTAACCATGGCCGGGATAAACAGAATCCACGGGAACTCATCGGTTGTGAAGACTTTCTGATCGCCATAGGCCGTACCCAGGCCATTGGTTGCATAGGCCCTCACATAATAGGTGGTTCCGGAAAGCAATCCGGTAAGAGAACAGGTGAAGCTGCCGGTACCGGTGCCGCCCGCTGCAGCACGATCGTTGATCGTTGGGCCTGGAGAGGTGCTCCAGCATATCCCACTGCCAGTCACCGTATCCTCTCCGCTGGACGTGACATTTCCCCGCAGGATGCCGAATTTTCTTTGACCGAGGTAACGCTTTTCGTGGTAACCGCCGGCACTGACTGTACCGTAACAGCACTGCTTTCCACAGATAAGCTTCCGGTTGTTGCCTGCAGATTGATCACTGCTGCAGCATCATAGGTCAGGTTTGCCCATGTGACCTCACCGGAAGCGGCAGCAGCAGAAAGACTGCCCCCATTGGATGTGGTTGACAGGTTCCCGGGACCGTCGGTTTCAGCACTCTCATTTTCATCCGTCAGGGTAACCGTCTCTGTAAAATCCGTATCTTTGTTCTCAAAATCATCCCGGGCCTCAAGGGATACAGGGCCCATGTTCTGGTCGTTTGACACCGGTGTGGACGGCTGAGACGTGAAAACAAGTTGCGCGGCAACAATATCCACGGTACTGCCCGTACTGTTGGACACCGGTGTCGTATTTCCCATCCGGGAGCCGGTGCTGCCCACGGTCAAGTCAATGTCCCCGTCCAGGGACAACATCAGGGTCTGGTTGTCCCTCAAGCCGGTGTTGTCAGTGTAGTATGCGTTGATGGTGTAGGTTTCACTGCCGCCATCAGCAACAGATATGGCAAGGCCCTCAAAGGTCAGGGTGTTGGCACCGCTGTCATAGATCCCGGTGACGTGGCTTACATCCGGCCCGTTCAAACGAAAGGTCACCTGTGTAAAGGGGCCGGTACCAGATGTATGCACGACAATCCGGGAAACAGACAGGGCATCCCTGTCAGTGCCGCCATCCAAAAGCGTATAATCAAAGATATCCACTGCAGATGCAGATGTGGATGCTGTCGAGGGAAGGTCAACAGGCTCTGTCACGCCTGCTGCGTCGGCCAGATCCCCCTCTTTGGTATAGTTCCGGTACAGGGCAATCCTATCATCATTCCATGACGCAGACAGCACATCCAGATCGCCGTCTCCATCAATATCTCCAACGGCTACAGACCATGCCCTATCCGCTCCGGTTGTGATAGTGGTTTCTGTCCAGGTCCCGCCGCTGCCGTCATTCTCATACCAGGCGATTTTATTATCATTGGGAGAAGCAGACAGCACATCCAGATCGCCGTCTCGATCAATATCTCCCGCTGCCGTGGACCGTGCACCAGCAGCAGATGTCGTAATGACCGATTGGGTGTCAAAATTTACGGTCCCATGAACTTCGGGACTGACTATCATCAAAACCATGACATGGATAAGGATAAAAACGGCAAGCCGGGTTTCAAAAATAGATTTTAGCATCATTGACTGTGTCCATTGAGTTGAATATCAATACAAATTCAAAAGCTTACTATGATAATCCAGACTGTCTGTCAAAGGTTACCCAATTATTTAAGATTACCTGGTCCATATTGAGAATTAAAATGAGGCCCCGTTCTCAGCGGGCGGGTCTTTAAAAAACCTTGACAAACTTAAATAATCGTAGCAGGCTAAAACAACGATAACAGACTGAAATAAAACAAAGCTTTGCTGCGCAAAGGAACAATGCTAACAGAGTTTTGACCTCGAAGTACCCTGATAAAGTATGACCCTCCAATGGATCATGGGCGATCAAACAGGATCATAGAAACGTTAGTATCCACCCGGGACATCCGTCCGGTATTCACCGGACAGAAAAGGAGGGCCTTCACATGGAAAACTATCGAACCGCCTTTTGGCTGATGCTTTTCATGGCATTTGCCTTTTGCATACCCTGCACCGGGTATGCCCAAACCTGTGAAACCCACACCTTCGGAACAACCACCGCTTATGATTATGTCTACACTTCAGGGAAAGCATGGGACTTTACTGCCCAGAGCAACATGCTCATCGAGGCCGTTGAGGCCGAGTCATATCTTGCCGCAGTGTCCAGCGGCACGTTTCATATCCGGGTCGAGATCAACAACCAGGTGATCTCTGTCATGGATCAATATGTGGATGTTAATGTGTTCCAGCCCTATGTCACATCCGACACGGTGACGGCCAACCTTCAGGCAGGGGATAAAATCACCTATCGTATTTACGGGTACTTCAGTACAATTGACCCCGGCGGCATCCGGGGTGTGAACCAACTGACGCTGTGCGGCACCCCTGGGGTTCGACTGTCGCCACCCGGCCTGCAGGATCATTTCCTGGATTTGACAGACAGCTTTGATACGCCGCAGAACTTTCCCTATGGCCTGGCCTTTGACGGCACGCA
>QZLA01000305.1 GCA_004796375.1 Desulfobacteraceae bacterium | reverse complement strand
CGGTTATCTTTTTTTTGGTGCAGCGAACCGATGCCGGGGTGTTCTCGCCGGCCTGGACAATTGACCCGGAATACAGCAAGGCCCTTGCCCAGTGTGTGGATGCCGGCGTTGAGATCATTACCCGTGATGTAGATATCACCCTGGATAGAATCTGCATTGCCAACCCGGTGGATGTTGATCTTTTTCAGAATCGGACACATTGACAATCTACCACAAAGTCGTATTGTATGAATAACTCAAATCACAACCGAAATATCACGGATATACGGAACACACCGAATATAAGGAGACGCCATGTGGGATTATACCGATAAAGTAAAGGAACACTTTTTAAATCCCAAAAATGTGGGTGAATTAAAAGACGCCAACGCAGTGGGTGAAACCGGTTCACTGTCCTGTGGGGATGCACTGAAGCTGTTCCTGAAAGTAAATGACAGCGGCAGAATTGTAGACGCAACCTTCATGACCTTTGGATGTGCCAGTGCAGTGGCTTCCTCTTCCGCCCTGACCGAAATCATCAAGGGGATGACCCTGGAGGATGCGGAAAAAATAACCAATGATGACATATCAGATTTCCTGGGCGGCCTGCCAAAGGAAAAGATGCACTGCTCGGTCATGGGCCAGCAGGCACTCAAAAAGGCCATCGCAGACTATAAGGGCATTCAGATCATGGAGAAACCCGGAGAGGTGGTTTGTGAATGCTTCAATATCACCGATCTGGAAATCATCGAAGCCATCAGGGATAACGGCCTTGAGTCCTCGGACGAGGTCACCAATTACCTGAAGGCCGGTGGCGGTTGCGGAAACTGCCTGGAAAGAATCGATGAAATCATAGAAACAGCCGTTGCTGAGAATTAACCCCAAAAGACAAACAGACTCCTGACCAACGGGCGATGCACGAGCATCCCCGCCCAGGAGGCTGGATGACAGTATAAGGATTGGGCCTGATATGGACATTGTATATGTTGACAATAATGCCACAACCCGGGTGGCCGATGAAGTGATTGAAGAGATGCTGCCGTTTTACGGGCAGTTTTACGGTAACCCCTCCTCCATGCACACCTTTGGCGGCAGTGTGGGAAAAAAGGTCAAAGAAGCCAGACAACGGGTGGCTGACCTGATCCATGCAGACCCTGAAGAGATCATCTTCACCAGTTGCGGTACGGAGAGTGATAATACGGCCATCCATGCCGCCCTTCTCGCGAGACCAGACAGGAAGCACATCATCACCTCAAAGGTGGAGCATCCGGCCGTAGACAACTATTTTAAAGTACTCGAAAAACAGGGGTACCGGGTGACCTGGGTCGACGTGGACAAACACGGGAGACTCGACCTTGAGCAGCTTTATAAAAGCATGACCGATGACACGGCTGTGATCTCCCTGATGTGGGCCAATAACGAAACCGGCGTTATATTCCCCATTGAAGAGATTACCGCCAAAAGCCGTGAAAAGGACATCCTTTTTCATACGGATGCGGTTCAGGCTGCAGGTAAGGTGACCATTGATGTGTCCAGGGTCGCGGTCGATATGCTTTCCATTTCCGGGCACAAGATCCACGCGCCCAAGGGTGTGGCTGCCCTTTACGTCAGAAAGGGGTTTAAGCTTTCACCATACATGATCGGCGGGCATCAGGAAAAGGGCCGCAGGGGCGGTACGGAAAATACGGCCGCCATCATCGGGCTTGGAAAAGCCTGTGAACTGGCGGGTCATCACCTGGATGAAATGAACACCCGTGTCAGAGAACTGCGGGACTACCTTGAAAAAGAGCTTCTTGAAAAAATTCCGGCATCCTCGGTGAACGGAGACCCTGAACACCGCCTGCCCAATACGCTGAGCATCGGTTTTGATGCCGTGGAGGGGGAATCCATCCTTCTCATGCTGGACAGGGAAGGCATTTGTGCGTCATCCGGATCAGCTTGTACGTCAGGATCCCTTGAACCTTCCCACGTATTGATGGCCATGGAGGTGCCTTTTAAATCCGCACACGGTTCCATCCGGTTTTCACTGTCCTGTTATAACACCCGGGAGGAGATGGACCACATTGTAAATGCTATGGTTCCCACCATCCAGAGACTCAGGGATATGTCCCCGTTCTGGAAAGACGGGAAGATGGTTTAACCGGCCCCAAAATTTCATGATCGTGTCAAACCGTTGACCTGTTTGACACGATCCTTTTCTACAGACCCGGCAAACGGATCACCGCTTAAACAGATCGGTGCTGATGTACCGCTCTCCGGTGTCACAAACGATAAACACGATACTCTTACCCCTGTTTTCCGACTCCCGGGCCATCTCAAGGGCCGCATGATAATTGGCGCCTGAAGATATTCCGCATAAAATACCGGCCTGGACCGACAATTCCGTGGCCCCTGACAAGGCCTGCTCCGTATTGACCTGAATAATCCGGTCGATGATCTCTGTATTCAGGATAGCCGGTATAAAGCCGGCGCCGATTCCCTGGATTTTGTGAGGGCCGGGTTTGCCTCCGGACAGCACCGGTGAATCAGATGGTTCTACTGCAACGGAAATCAATCCGGGTTTCTTCTCCTTGATCACCTCAGATACCCCGGTGATCGTACCGCCGGTGCCCACCCCGGCAACAAAAATATCCACCTGCCCTTCGGTATCATCCCATATTTCAACCGCAGTGGTTTTCCTGTGAATTTCAGGATTGGCCGGATTCGAAAACTGATCCGGCATATACGCTTTGGGGTTCTCAGCCACGAGGTCCCTGGCGGCCTGGATGGCGCCGGGCATGCCTTTGGCTCCGGGCGTCAGCACCAGTTCAGCACCCAGATGTCTGAGCAGCTGCTGGCGTTCTACGCTCATGGTTTCAGGCATGGTCAGGATCACCTTCAACCCCTTGACCCGCCCGACAAATGCCAGGGCAATACCGGTATTGCCGCTTGTGGGTTCAATGATCACAGAATCCTTATCGATCATCTTCTTCTCTAGAGCGCTCTCTATCATGGCATACCCGATCCGGTCCTTGACGCTGGACGTCGGATTAAAAAACTCCACCTTGGCCAATATCCGGGCGCCGGTCTCCTGGCTGGCTTTTTCCAGGTAAACCAGAGGGGTATTGAAACAGGTTTTTGTCATATCAGGCCGTATATTCATTTTCATACTCCTTTTCCGTTTCCTGGCTTTTATAAATCTGCCTGGGGGTTTCAATAAACACTTTGGTATCCGGAGGAACAGATGAGGTCAGCCAGACATTACCACCTATAACGCACCTGGCACCGATTCGGGTTTCTCCGCCAAGAATGGTTGCACCGGAATAGATGATGACGTCATCCTCGATGGTGGGATGCCTTTTGGACCAGCGAAGCTGTTCTCCGGCATCCGGCGGCAGGGACAGGGCACCAATGGTCACGTTCTGATACACCCTGACATTGTTGCCGATCTCACTGGTTTCCCCCACCACGATCCCGGTACCGTGATCGATCACGAAACTCTCACCGATCTTTGCACCGGGGTGAATATCGATGCCGGTAACCGAATGGGCATGTTCGCTCAAAATTCGAGGAAGCTGGGGTATCTTTTCCTGGTAGAGCAGATGGGCAATCCGGTACACCATGATGGCATAGAGACCGGGATAGGAGAAAATGATCTCATCAAAGCTTTTGGCTGCCGGGTCCCCTGCGTAGGCCGCCCGGACATCCTTGGACAACATCACACGAAGATCGGGGATCGATTCGATCAGCTTCATGGCCGTCTCATTCCCCCGGCTTTCACATACCGTGCAGGCCTGCCCGTACCTGAGACAATCGTGCCGCAGCACGTGCATGACCTGTTCGGAGAGTATGTCATACAGTTGTGATACATTCTGGCCGATATTGAATCTCAGGTTGGCCCGATCCACCTTTTCGTTGGAAAAATAGCCGGGAAAAATAATCTGCCTGAACTTTTCAATCATCTCCTTGACCGAGGTGGTGAAATGAATGGGATCATCCCCGACATGGGCAAAACACTGATCATCTTCAATTGAGGCCAGTATATTCTCAATAACCTTCGGCAGTTTCTGCCGGTAATTGAATTCAACCTGCAGTACATTTTTGCAGGCTTCCTGATCTTTTTCAATATGACTCATGGTCTATACTCCCTTCATTTGTGTTAAAAAAACCTCGCATCTCCGGCACTCCTCCATCTTCTTTTCCCAGGAGTCATGCACATGACCATTGCAGCAGGTGCCGTTGATAAACCAACATAAATCCCCGGTGTTGAACTCTCTTGCCGGACAGTTTTCAAGCCTGTCTTCAGGGCAATTGAGGATCTCCCAGCATGGAGGGATCTGGTCACCCTCCGGGTTTGACACCCTGGAGACCAGAAAAAACAACTGCCGCTCCACATGATGGGGTATTTTGCGCCATCCCTGCTCATAGCTGTGAATGGCCTTGATGGATACTCCCAGCAGCTGCGCCATCTGCTTTTGCGTCTTGCCCAGCCTGGCACGGATTCCTTTGAATTGTATATTATCCATGTATTTTGTCCGGTAATGGATCCACGTTTGAGTACCACTCTGTAATTGATGATTATACAATAACTTAACCCATAAGATATATACCACAGGGTGGGGGTTGTCAACAAGCCCACGGCGTTTACCCGTTGACAGGGTGCGATCATCCTGTATGATGCCTGTCAGTAATTTAAAAAACCGACTGGAATGGCCATGACCATTGATATATCCCGATTTATTGAGATCCTGAAGCAGGAGGTTGCCGCTTACCAGGTACCGGTCGTAGACCTGGTCGCTGCGCAGACCCGTTCTCCTTTTAAGATTCTGGTGGCCACCATCCTGTCTGCCCGAACCAAGGATGAGGTTACTGCAGAAGCGTCAAGAAGATTGTTCAAAACCGCACCGGATGCGCAAAGCCTTGAAACGCTTTCCAAAGAACAAATTCAGGACCTGATTTTTCCGGTGGGTTTCTATAAATCAAAGGCCGGCTATCTTACCAACCTGCCCAAAGCATTGGAATCCTTCAGTGGAAATGTTCCTGACCGGATCGAGGACCTGGTCACCCTGCCTGGTGTGGGACGGAAAACCGCCAATCTGGTTCGAGCCGTGGCCTTTAACAAAGATGCCATCTGTGTGGATACCCATGTTCATCGGATCATGAATATCTGGGGTTATGTGAAGACAAAAACGCCCCTTGAAACCGAGCAGCATCTGAGAAAAAAACTGCCCAAAAGACACTGGAAGGAGATCAACGGCATCCTTGTGGCATTCGGCCAGGGAACCTGCCGGCCGGTCTCCCCCATCTGCTACCGCTGCCCCATAGAGGCTGAATGTCCCCGGATTGGGATCACCCCCAGAAAAAGGTCGTAACTGTGTCCCATTACTACCTTGTTCATATTCAGTATCTCGGATTCAGGTATCACGGCTGGCAAAAGCAGCCAGGTGTTAAAACCCTTGAAGGTATGGTAGAAAAAACCTGTCGTTTTCTACTCGGGGATATCGAATTCAGGATTCTGGGAACCAGCCGGACCGATGCCCTGGTATCCGCAGCACACTCGGCTTTTGAACTGTTCGTGGACACCCCCCTTGACCCGGATCAACTGATCCGGGATTTCAACCTGAACCTGCCCAATGATATTCGGGCGGTAAGGATAGAGCGGGTTGATCAAACCTTCAGTATTATTAATGCACCCCGGGTAAAAGAATATGCCTATCTGTTTTGCTGCGGCCAGAAGCCCCATCCCTTTAGCGCGTCCCTGATGGCTGCATTTCATGAAGATCTGGATATCCGGCTGATGCAGCAGGGGGCAAGGCTCTTTGAGGGAAAGCATGATTTCAGAAGTTACTGTACCCAACCCCGGCCGGGTGCCTGTTTTCAACGGGAGATACTGGTCAGCCGGATCACGGACAATACACTCTTTACCGCCAGTTTCTTTCCCGAACAAAGTTGGGTCTATCACGTTCACGCCAAAGGATTTCTGCGGAACCAGGTACGCTTGATCATGGGGCATTTGATCAGCCTGGGTAAACATGAGATCGGCCTTGCAGATATTGAGCGTGCCTTGAAGGGAAAAAGGACCGAACCGCTGCGGTATATCGCACCGGCCTCAGGGTTGATTCTCAACCGCATCCGGTTTACTTGATGCCAGGATCAACCGTGGACGCTTGTGAAAGTAATCATTTATTGACTGCGGGTCCCTGAGATATATGCGGGTCAGATAAATAATTCATTGCTGCACTTGACGAAAATAATATTCTCATTACTTTATGTAATAAATTTAATTTAATAATACGAGGTCGCCGATGAATTTTGACAAATTCACATTGAAATCGCAAAATCTGGTTCAAAGTGCCCATGACCTGGCCAGAAATCGAAACCACCAAAGTATTGAGTCTGAGCACTTCCTCAAAGCCATGCTTGATGATGAATCAGGCACCTGCATGGCGATTTTTAAAAAGCTCGGCTCCCCGATACCCCAACTGATCCAGGACACAGACACTGCCCTTGGCAAACAGGTTCAGGTATCCGGAGATGCGGACACCTACCTGTCCAGGACCTCCAGAAAGATGCTGGACAAAGCATTCTCAGAAAGCCAGAAGATGAAGGACCAGTATGTGAGCCTGGAACACATTCTTCTGGGAATGACCCAGACCGGTTCCGGTGCCAGGGATCTGCTCAAGCAACACGGGGTTACCCGTGAAACTATTCTGGATGTACTCAAGGACATCCGGGGCAGCCAGACGATTACTGATCAGAATCCCGAAGAAAAATACCAGGCCCTGGAAAAATATGCCAGGGATCTGACCGCGCTGGCTGCCGCCGGCAAACTTGATCCGGTGATCGGACGGGATGAGGAGATCCGGCGCATCGTTCAGGTGCTGTCCCGGAGAAGAAAAAACAATCCCGTGCTGATCGGGGAACCCGGAGTGGGTAAAACGGCCATTGTCGAAGGCCTTGCACAGAGAATCATAGAAGGTGATGTATCTGAATCCCTGAGCGGCAGGCGGGTGCTCGCCCTGGATATGGGTGCCCTGCTGGCCGGTGCCAAATTCCGAGGGGAATTTGAAGACCGGCTCAAAGCTGTGCTCAAGGAGGTGGAAGGTGCCGAAGGAGAGATTATCCTGTTCATTGATGAACTCCACACTGTGGTCGGGGCGGGTGCCGCTGAAGGATCGGTGGATGCGTCCAATATGCTCAAACCTGCCCTGGCCAGGGGCACCCTGCGCTGCGTGGGCGCCACCACCCTGAATGAGTATCGGAAGTATATCGAAAAGGATGCCGCACTTGAGCGGCGGTTCCAGCCGGTCATGGCCAAAGAGCCAGGCGTGGCAGATACGATTTCCATACTCAGGGGTCTCAAGGAGAAGTACGAAGTGCACCACGGGATACGGATCAAGGACTCAGCCATCGTTGCTGCGGCCACCCTGTCCAACCGTTATATTTCCGATCGTTTCCTTCCGGACAAGGCGGTTGATTTGATCGATGAATGTGCGTCCAGGCTCAGAATTGAAATCGATTCCATGCCAAGGGTTATCGATGACATCCAGCGCAAAATCACCCAGGCCCAGATTGAACAGCAGGCACTGATCAAGGAAAAGGACCCGGCCTCAAAGGAACGCCTCGCACTGCTTGAAAAAGACCTGGCGGCCATGAAGGAGGAACTGTCACCGTTAAAGCTGCACTGGGACAATGAAAAACAGCTCATCCAGGATATCTCCGGTATCCGGGAGGAGATCGACCAGTACCAGACCCGGGCACAGGTGGCCGAACGGCAGGGGGATCTCGAAACCGTCGCCCAGATCCGGTATGGAACCATTGAAGAACTCCAGCGCCGGCTCTCCCGGAAAAAGGAGGAATTGGATACATTGCAGCTCGAAACCCGTATGCTCAAGGAGGATGTGGAAGAGTCCGATGTTGCTGAAGTGGTATCCTCCTGGACCGGTATCCCAGTGGCAAAAATGCTTAAGGGAGAACAGGAAAAGCTGATGCACATGGAACAGTACATCAGCCAGCGGGTGATCGGGCAGCGGATGGCCATTGACGCAGTTTCCAATGCGGTCCGGCGGGCCCGTTCAGGCCTCCAGCCTGAGGACCGGCCTATCGGGACCTTCATTTTCATGGGACCGACCGGTGTCGGGAAAACGGAACTGGCCAAATCCCTTGCCGAATTCATGTTTGACAGTGAGCAGGCCATGGTCCGCATTGATATGTCCGAATACATGGAGAAACACTCCGTTGCCCGCTTGATCGGCGCACCTCCGGGATATGTGGGGTATGATGAAGGCGGATATCTCACCGAAGCTGTGAGACGACGACCCTATTCGGTACTTCTCTTTGATGAGATTGAAAAAGCCCACCCCGATGTGTTTAACGTACTTCTCCAGGTACTGGATGACGGACGCATGACAGATGGTCAGGGGAGGACCGTCGATTTCAGGAACACCATTATTATCATGACCTCCAATGTCGGTTCCCGGCTCATTCAGGAAAAGGCCGCAGCCAGCCTGGATGACCCAATGGTACAGCAGGGAATCTCCCAGGCGCTTAAAGAGGTATTCCGCCCCGAATTTTTGAACCGGATTGATGAGATCATCACCTTTCATGCGCTATCCAGGGAGGATATACAGAAAATCGCCATGATTCAGATCGACATTCTCAATTCCCGGTTAAGGCCGAAACAACTGAGTATCCGGTTGGAGGATTCCGCCATGGAATACATTGCACAAAAAGGGTACGACCCGGTATTCGGGGCCCGGCCCCTGAAACGGGTGATCCAAAAGGAACTGGAAAACCCGCTCTCCATGGCCATACTCAGAGGAGACTATCAAAAGGATGACATTCTGGAATTTGAATTGAATCCATCAGGGGATGGCATCGAACTTAAAGGCGGCTGGAGTACTCCTTGATTTCGGGATTCTGGTTCAGAAACCGGTAAAGGGTCGCGCGCCCGACCCGCAGCAGCTTGGCAGCCTTTGATTTATTGCCCCCGGCCTTTTTAAGGGCTGCCTTGACCGAATCCATATCCAGCTTTCCCTTGACCATCACAGGATCCATAAAAAAATCGGCATCCGGCGTGGGCATCAACCCGGTGATCTGGGTGAGTTCCATGGGAAGGTCCTGGGGAAGGATATATTCCCCCTTGGAATGCACCACTGAAAATTGAATCACATTTTTCAATTCCCTTACATTTCCCGGCCAGGAATACTTGAGCATGATATCAAGAGCCTCCTTGGAAATTGCCGGGGCTTTCCGATGGCTCTCCAGTTCGGCCTCCTTAAGAAAATGTTCGATGAGAAGCGGTATATCCGTCTTCCGCTCTTTGAGCAGCGGCATTTTAATTGGAATCACATTGAGCCGATAGTAGAGATCCTCCCTGAAGCGATTGGCCTTGACCTCCTCTTTCAAATTTTTGTTGGTGGCGCTGATGATCCGGGTGTCAACCGATACCGCTTTTTCTCCGCCGACCTTCTCGAATACCCCTTCCTGAAGAAAACGCAGGATCTTCACCTGGGTCTTCAGGGGCAGATCGGCCACCTCATCGAGAAACAGGGTGCCTTTATGAGCCAGTTCAAACCGGCCCTTCCGTTCTCTGACTGCCCCGGAAAACGCGCCCTTGACATGCCCGAACAGCTCGCTTTCCACAATACCTTCAGGAATGGCACCACAGTTGACAGGAACAAACGCCCCCTCACCATATGAACTGATGGTATGGATGGCATTTGCCACCCGCTCTTTTCCGGTACCGGTTTCCCCGGATATATGGACGGGGTAATTATATACGGCCACATCCTTGATCTGCTTGAATATATCCTGCATCACCTTTTCCTTACCGATGATCCCCACAAAGTTGGACAGGGTCTCGGTACGGATGGAGAGATCAATGGCACGGGTCAGATCCCTGAAGGAGGCCACTACGCCGGCAAAATCTCCCTGCTGATCCTTGATGGCAGTGACGGACATTTCAATATGCTTGGTCCGGCCGTCCCGGGTAATGAAATTAATGGGATATTCTTTTAAACCACCTGAAAAATCGGGGGTTGCATTGCAGAATGAGCACTTTTCCCCACAGAACGGCGCCTGGAATACGTTGTGGCAATCCTTGCCGATCACTTCATCCCTGGAAAATCCGGTGATGCGCTCGGCTTCCTTGTTGAACAAGGTGATGGTCCGGTCTGGGAGGTGGGCAATAACACCAATCTTCAGGTTATCGATTACCGCATTTAAGTCATCGCTATTGAGCAGAGTATTATTAAACAGTTTCATGAATGTACCTTATCACGCATGCTGATGAGTCCTTTTCAATGGTCCACATGATAAATGGCACATTTGTGTATCATATGCAATAATTATTCGATTTTTTTAAGGCCTCTGACATTTAATACGCCTGCAGGACACAGGCAGGGCAGAAACAGGGGTTTGG
>QZLA01000339.1 GCA_004796375.1 Desulfobacteraceae bacterium | reverse complement strand
TTTTTCTATATTATTTGAAATGTTTTTGAAAATGGGTGGTGCTGTCTGTACCCGGAATTCCGGTTCAGCAGCATGCCCTGGTTATTTTTTTCTGGTGATAAAAGGAGTTGATGATGATTAAAAAGAAACTGCGCTTGAAAATCCTGTTCAGTGCCCTGGCCCTGGTTTTATGTGTATGCATTGCATCCACTGTTGTTGTATCGGTAATTGTCGGCAAGCAGAACCGGTCCACTGTGATCCGTTCCCTGGACAATACCGTAAAGGTGATCAAGGAAGCACTGACGGAGAGTGCGCAGTCTCTGGCCGTTAAAAGTGATCAGATGGCCGCTTTGAACAAATTCGGCGAGGATATCAAATTTATAGAAGATTTCGGCGATTCCGGCGGGTTGAATATGATCCGGCAGAGTTTTGATAAGATCACACCGGTGATCACCAACACCCTGACATCTGAAAATCTTTACCAGGTGGTTCTTTACAACCTGAAAAACACCCCCATGAGCTATGTGGTTAAACTTGACGATAAAACCGTGGTGAACGGGTTTCAATTCGATGGGGTGTATTACAGCAAAACCTTTGAGATGGGAACCGATTATGGACAGACAAAGGAAGAGGAAACCCCGGATATCAAGGGATCGACTCTCCAGTCCGGGTTTACGGACAACGTACCTGCCAAACCGGTCACCTCGTTTATCATGGCGGGTCCGCATTTGGGAATGAAGACTGTCACACCCATAAATGCCAACGCCTACAACAAAGAGACAGATAAAATAGAACCGGTCCAGGTGGGATATGTCGTGATGATCCGGCAGCTCAAAGAAGATTTTGTTTCCCGCATGGGTAAGATGACCGGCAAAAAGATCAACCTGTTTGCCAAAGAGTCCCTCAGTGCCGGCGCCCTGTCAGCCTATACAACAGCTGATCTCCCCAAAATCGCCGAATCGGCCGGTTCAGACTGGCAGTTGAGCGGCCAGAATATGCTCCTCAACGAGATCCAGGTTGAAAACAGTAATTATTTCCAGGCAGGCGTGCCGGTGTATGACAAGGGAAATTACATCGGTTATATTGCCGCACTCCAGTCCGACAGCGTCGTAAAAGCCAATACCCGTCAGATGATCCTGATTCTGTGTATTGTGGCTGCATGCTGCCTGGGTGTTGTGATACCCATCGCCTATTTTTTTGCCGGCCGGATGGTCCAGCCGGTCATTGAGGTCAGGGATAAACTCAGGGACATTGCCGAAGGGGAAGGAGATCTGACCACGCGACTTGAAATTAAATCCCTGGACGAGATCGGCCAGGTGGCAGAATGGTTTAATACCTTTATCGATAAAATCCATCACCTGATCAGCCAGGTCGCGGGCAACGCGGATGAACTCAACAATTCCTCAACCACGCTGAATGATATTGCAGGCGTGATGTCACAGGGTGCCGAGCAGACTTCTTCCAGGGCCAATACCGTATCTGCTGCCGGAGAAGAGATGAGTGTGAGCATGGAATCGGTAGCCGCTTCCATGGAGCAGGCTTCCGGGAATATGGCCATGGTGTCGGCGGCCACGGAGGAGATGACCAACACCATTAATGAGATATCCAAAAACACCATGGATGCAAAAGGGATCACTGATGAAGCGGTTGCCTATACCGCAGATACCTCCGCGCAGATCCAGGAACTGGGTCAAGCCGCTGAAGAGATCGGAAATGTGATCCAGACCATCACCGATATTTCAGATCAGGTCAACCTGCTGGCGCTCAATGCCACCATAGAAGCGGCCCGGGCCGGTGAATCCGGCAAGGGGTTTGCAGTGGTTGCCCATGAAATCAAGGAACTGGCCAACCAGACTGCCCAGGCCACCAGCGACATCAAGGAAAAGGTTGAGAAGATCAGGTCATCCACAGATATCACCATCACCAAGGTGGGCAGTATTTCAGAGGTGGTGGACAAGGTCAACAAGATCGTATTGATTATTGCCGCCGCTGTGGAGGAGCAGTCCGCAACCACGCAGAACATTTCACAGAATATCCTGGATACCACCCAGACCATTGACAAGATCAATGATAATGTATCCCAGAGTTCTACGGTATCCAAAGAGATTGCCCGGGATATCGGTGATGTGACAACTACGGCAGAGGATATGGCCGGCAGCAGTTCCCAGATCAATACCCGGTCTGAAGAGTTGTCCAAACTGGCTGAGGAGTTGTCCCAGCTGGTCGGCAGGTTTAAAATTTAGAACACCGGGCCGGATCAAAACCGTTACCGGTCTTTGGGCGATTAGATAAAATGGTTCTGGGTGGCCCAGACCGATGCCTGGGTCCGGCTGTTGACCGCCAGCTTGTTGAATATGTTGTTGATATGGCTTTTGACCGTGTGGGGGCTGATGTGCAGGGCGTGGGCAATTTCCATATTGGTACTGCCTAGCGCCAGCATCTGGAGGACCTGTACTTCACGACGGCTTAAAGGGGATGGCAGTTCCTGGTTGGCCTCCTGCTGGAGTTCCGATTTGACCAGTGACAGTGCCTCGATTTTTTTTTCCAGGTTTCTAATATAATTTCGGGCCGATTCCAACGCATCCATGTTTTCGGTATTGTCAATATCCAGTGAAATGGTGGACAACAGCTTTCCATTGTCGTCATGAACCGGAAACACCGCTTTTTCCTGCAGCGGCCGGCTGATATGGGGACAGCGCCCCGGAATGGTCTGCTGCCGCCCGAGCATGGCGGCAAATGCCATACAGGTATTAAAACCGCACTCATTACAGTTGGTCTGCGGCAGCAGCTTTAAGATCTGGGTAGTGGCGGTGTGGCTGAAACATTTGTGCCTGGGCTCGATGCTTTCCTGCCGGTGATATATATCGTTTAAATAGGCAATGAAGCGGACCATGAATGCCCCGGCATCCTCTTTGTCATCAAACGGGGAAGCCAGCCCGCGGTCGGGATACAGCACGCACAGGGTATGTTCAAAACTGAATCGTATATGGGGCGGGTTGTCAAAAAGCTGGGCATTTCGTGCCACCGCATTGATGAAAGGAAACAGGAATTCAATATTGATGGACAGGTCAAAATCAGCCATCATGCCGCCTTCCAGTGTACCCGGCGGCCGGGTGGCCGGCCCGCGTCCCATGGAACACACCCTGAGACGATGAAATCCGATATTTGAAAGGTGCACGGTCATCGGTTTGATCTCCTTTCAGGATTCACCATAGGGTAGATGGTTGGGGATGTCAACGCCATTGGCGGATTCCGGCGGTGATGCTTTTTTTGGGGATACCTTGCAAAATCACCCGAATGGGGGATGTATTAAAAACAGGTTCCGGGTTAAATAACGGACAGATGATGACATGACGATTATTGGGGAGTAAACTATGACTCAACGATCAGAAATATTTGACCGGCATTATGAGGCCTACTGCCGCGAGATCGCTGCCGTTGATCTGGCGGCAATCAAAGAGCGTTTGGATATCCAGGTCCGGGACAATACAGCATGGATTCCTTTTTTTAATCAGACTTACCAGGTATCGGGAGAGGGAATATTCAATGACGGCAACCGGAAAGCGGATTATGTCACCAGCGTGATCCTGTCCAAGTATATTCTGCTGTGCCCGGACCGGCTGCACCTGGATAAGGCATGGTGTACCTTCAGGGACTTTAAGCGGGAATCCCATTTTACCAATGCCAATTTTTTTAACACAGATACCCAGGGACAGATCATCAAGCAGTTTTCAGGGCGACTGCCCGAACTTCAAACGGCATGTGAGCGCCTGGGTGCAGTCGAGGATCCGTTGATTCAGGGTTATGATCTGGCATACGCTGTCAAATCCCTGCCCAGGCTGTCGCTCCTGCTGCTGATGAATGATGCGGATGAAGACTTTGGGGCGGACTGTAAGGTACTGTTCCAGAAACAGGCGGAGTATTACCTGGATCCGGAGTCCCTGGCCATGACCAGTGCATTGCTGGCCAGGAAACTGATTGACGCTGATCGGAATCACGGAGGTTGAAGCGATGGCTGAATTTTCCAATACCATGGATGTGTTTAAACTCTTAGAAAAAACCAATTGCCGAAAATGCAACAAGCCCACCTGCCTGGCGTTTGCCGCAGCTGTATTCCAGGGACAGATCGCGTTGAGTGACTGCCCCTTTGTCAGTGAAAAGATCCTGGAAGAATACGGGGCAGGCAGACAGGCCTATGAATCCACGTTTGAGCAGGACTATATCAAGGTGATGACCGAGCTGAAGGCACGGGTCAAACAGCGGTTCAGTCAGGCCGAACCTGCAGAACTGGCCGATCAACTGGGCGGGCGGTGCATGAATGGGCGGCTGACCCTCAAGATCCTGGGAAAAGATTTTTCCATTGATCCCACTGGTGAAATCATTACCGATATCCATGTGAACCCCTGGATTGCACCACCGGTGCTCAATTACGTGGTCAGCAGCAAGGGTGTTCCCCTGGCCGGGTCATGGGTGCCATTCAGGGAACTTGCGTCCTCAAAGGATTGGGCCCGTTTTTTTGAATACCAGTGCGAAGGGGCTCTCAAAAAGGTGGCCGATACCTACCCCGCTTTTTTTGAAGATATTATTGAACTCTTTAACGGCCGTCAGGTCGAAAACCATTATGATGCGGATATCGCACTGATCATTCACCCGCTGCCGCTGCTGCCCATGCTGATCTGCTACAATCACCCCGAGGAGGGGTTGGAATCAGACCTGAACCTGTTTTTTGACAGTACCGCAGACCAGAACCTGCCGGTTCAGAATATCTATACACTGTCCACGGGCCTGGCCAATATGTTTAAGAAGCTGGCCATCAACCATGGATAAAAACGCCTGATGATTGATCCTGGATCAGAATGGCCAGAAGTTGTTATCATTCCAAGCGGTTTCGATCAGGGATTCTTCAATGGCCATCAGCTTTTTTAAATGGGTTTTTTCCCAGACAGACAACCAGTTGTAAAGCTTTTTTTCTTCAGGATCGGTGGCGTCCTTGGCCTGTTGGGCATACATCTGGACCGCCTTGTTTTCAAAAGCAATGGCGGCTGTGATGGCTGTTGCCTCAAAGCTGGCGGCTCCGATCTGTTTCGTGAGTTCCTCACTGAGGATATCCGGCGCGTCGACGGCTGCTGCATCTCCCTCATACTGTCCTGCCAGGAATGCCCCGCTGTTCATAAATGATTTAAATTGTTTTTCAAGAATTTCAATATGTTCCTGCTCGTCATCCACGAGATCCTTGAAGAATGCTTTAACCGCATCACTTTCGGCATGATCCATGGCAGTCTGGTACAGGCTTTTGCCCTTTCTTTCGATCAGGATGGCGTTTTTAAGTATGGTGAGGGTGCTGGGTTTATCCATGTGGCTTCTCCTGTATACAAGGGTTGAATTGACATGCTTCACGATAAAGATAACACGATACCGAACAATATCAAGCCCCCTGACGATCCGGATGTGTTGGAACCGGCCTGCTGATGAATAAAATGATGTTCCCTTGTCTTTACCAGTCGGCATGATTAGATTCTGGAGTATATCCACACAATCTCAATCATGGAGGTGAATGATGATAACCCAGACGATGTATCGCACATTCCGGTTTCTGCTCATCCTTTGCGGAGCCGTACTTTTATATTCTGCATCCGCATCCGCCCATTGCCAGGTTCCCTGCGGGATCTATGATGATCATGCCAGGGTCAAGACCATGCTGGAGGACAGTGCCACCGTAATCAAGGCGGTAAGGATGATGAACGGCCTTGCCGGGAAAACCGATGCCCAGTCACAGAACCAGATGGTGCGGTGGGTGATGAACAAGGAAAAGCATGCCCAGAACATTATCGCCGCCATCAGTGATTATTTCCTGACCCAGCGGGTAAAACCCTCACAAGGGGATTATTCTGAACGGCTGGCCCGGCATCATGCCGTGATCATCGCGGCCATGAAGGCCAAGCAGAGCGCTTCCGAAACCCATGCCCTGGCCCTGGAAAAGGCCGTTATGGCACTTGAAGGGTATTATGCGCACCCCTAGGGATTCATACGATTGCACCGGGTTTGCGTACATTTCTTAACACAGGCCTACAAATCCCCAACAGACAAATGGTTTCAGCCGTGCTAAACCTGTTTGCGTAAGGGATAACCATCATAGATCTCTGGGGAGAACTGGGTATTGAAATTGGAAGCGACCCGAAAAGCAAATCGGATTGAAGGGTATGATATGGCCCGGGGCATTGCGGTCCTGGGTATGCTGGTGATGAACTTCAAGC